>CAYZUX010000001.1:0-99175 GCA_964481775.1 uncultured bacterium
CCACCCCCATTTTGGCCCCATTCTGACCCTGTTTCTGGAAACATTCCGGACTCAAAACAGTATTTTGATTCCGGAATTATTCACCCTCTCATGGCAACCCCTGCTTGAGAGGAGAAGGCATCGGGGGTGTGGTGCATGGCATCCCCCCCGGTGCCGTGGGTGAGTCCGATAGAGGCGTACAGAGGCGCGGGAAAGGTTCAGACGATGAAAACCACGTCCACGATGGAAACGCGGCTCATAGCGGCTCTATCAGTCTCCATATTGAGATATGACCTTTTGGGTCACGAGTCTCAAAAAGAGAACAGAGACTTACACCTCTTTAGCATAGATTCAGCAAATTCTTTTTCTTCAGGAGTAGGATCACCAAACTCAAGAAAGTACCTGAGGTCCTCAGTGGCCTTCCTGCGGTCCCCAAGCTCCAGATAACAGTCACCACGCAAGTAGCGGAGTTGATGATTTTTAGGGTTGTCCGGCGAAATTTGGAGGGCAGTGGTGAAATCCGATACCGCTTTTGCGTAATCACCGAGGAACTTGAAGGCAAATCCTCTCATTGTGAACCAATGTTCCAGTCGCTCCTCGGGATTCAGTTCAATGATTTGGCTATAGAAACGTATAGCTTCTCTCCATTCTTCGTTGTCCATGGCATCACTTGCTTGGTCCCACAGTTCTTTGATTTCCCGTTCTTGTTCAATCTCCTGAAGTGAAGGTAAAGGACAGCAGTTCTCCGGTGACAAAGTGAGACATACACTCGATTCCTCTGAGTCAGCGTCATCAATCCATTTGAAGACTATTCGGTCCCCAAGTTGCACCGTTGGTAGTAGATTAGGGTCTATCCCAAAGGACATCTCTGTGCTGCAATCAGCGTAAAGTGTGCCTTCATCAAAGTAACCTGTTATCCAGAGACGACTCTCGACCTGACGCCTATCTTTTGTGACAATGGTGGGAAGCCGAAAATTAACCGTGATATTCCTCCCTGAAACATTTGTGACCTCTGCAACTATGAGTGTCATCTCCCTGCCTTTCTCCATCTCAGCAAACGGGAAGACAGATGTAATTCTGAATTGGAGAGCCTCCTTCTCTTCTGACATGGATTCACTGATTTGGAAGAAATCATAGTAATCCTTCCCGTCGAAATAAGTGCTAGAAATCATCCTTAAAAGATGGTCCCAATCAGTTATGAAAACTCCCGCTTTTTGAGCAAGTTGGCAGGCTTGTTCACTTAGGCAAGAGGTTGTAATGATTCTTGCGGTGTCGCAATCATAGAAAGTCTTCGCACCGATTAACTGATTGAGGTCAGGAACCCCAACCTTGTTTTCAGCAGAGTACCTTTTGACCTGGACGGCAATCTTCTTTCCCCCAATCTTAAGGATGAGGTCAGCGCCATAGTCACCTGAATATGGGGTCTGGTCAACTTCGCATCCATTATCCCGGAAGAGTTGAGTTATAAAATCTTCGAAGTCTTGTGGGCTAAAGTCCTGAAAACGAATTGGAATCGCGGCTTTCAGAATGGGTATAAGGTTCTGTTTTGAGAAATCCACGCTCCGCTCTCCTTCTTGTTCTCAATTCCCATACATGATGGGGTATCAGATTAAAAAGGTTTTCTTAACCTTTTGGAAATGAAGAATACCACTGAGTTGTGACAGATTCCACCACAAAGTAGGTAATTCAATGGCGGTTGGCAATCCCACCTAGCAGCCGGAAAACCAGTCCTGTCATTCGAGGGGATAAGGTATACCCCCCTCCCCCTCGAAAACTCAGGGAGTCCAATTCCGGTTTCTCCCCTCATTTGCGGGATTCTTCCCTTTCAGTGTGTCTCTCCGAGGGATTGGAGGAACCCTTCCCCATGGTTGCGGCATTATCCACCTTGGGAAGACTGAAACCGGCTTAATTCTGCTATCGGACTGTTCGCAAGGGAACCCTTGAAAACACTTTTCTCCGAATAGGTCATATTATATATTGACATGTGACCTGTGTTCTGATATGCTGTAGTGGTAGTCAGTAAAGACCAAAAGAACGGAGCGAGAGCGGAGATGAAAGTCATCGGATACGTAAGGGTAAGCACTACAGAACAGGCCGATAGCGGCCTTTCCCTGGCTTCCCAGAGGGCAAAGATTGAAGCCCTTTGCCAGTTGAATGAATGGGAACTAACCGAGGTAGTAGAGGATGCCGGGGCATCGGCTAAGTCGATGGACCGTGAAGGTTTACAGAGGGTTCTTGGCCTTATTAGAAGCCGTAAAGTGGACGCTCTGGTAATCGTGAAGCTGGACAGGCTTACACGTTCCACACGGGACCTTTTCGACCTTCTGGACACCCTGAAACGCTATGGGGTGAGACTGGTTTCCCATAGTGAGAACCTGGACACTGAATCCGCCATGGGACGATTCTTCCTGACCTTACTGGGTGGCATTGCCCAATGGGAAAGGGATACCATCTCGGAGCGGACCGAAACCGCCATGGATCAGCTACGCAAAGAAGGGAGAAGGTTCTCTCGAATTGCCCCGCTTGGGTGGCAGTATACCGAGACTGGAGAAATGGAGATGAATAGCCAAGAACAGGGTATCCTTTCCACGGTCAAGAGTCTCAGAGAATCCGGTTTATCACTCCGTGAAATTGGTAAAAGACTCCTGGAGATGGGACACACACCACGGCATGGCCGGGAATGGAGTCCCAGTGTCATCAGGAAGGCACTTCAGACGGCTTAGGAGAAGAGAAACATCATGGACAATGAAAAGATACGCAAGACTTGTGAAACGCTTCTGAAGGCAGGGAAACGGCCTACAGTGAGGGGTGTTCTTGATCTTATTGGTGGTTCCACGCGGGACGTTGCCCCCGTGGTTCGAGACTGGCTCTCGGAACGTGAGGGAGTCATCTCCCCAAGAGTCAAGCGGGCAATCGAAGCCTACCAAGCCCTTGATAGAATCGAGGTGGACACCTTCCTTGATGAGACGCTTTTACAAAGACGGTCAACCTATGTTCCCCCACCCAGGGGCAGGACAAGGAGGAGGAATATGCCATGAGTGCATTCACCTTTGCGTTACTTTATGCAATTGTTGCGATTGCATGGGATTTTCTGACCTCAGACAATCGTAAATAATAGACGAAGCAAACCGAATCGACCAAGATCAATTGGCCGGACAATGGAGCGGAGCGATGAGACCTGAAAAGATCATTCCCCTACCCAAACAAGCATCGTCTCCAGTAGCGAAGCCTAAGGAAACATCGGGAACGGCACTAATTCGCCACTTGAGAACGAAGAAAGATGGGGAATCCCAAAAGGGAGAAATTGACCAGAAAGCATTCGATATTGTTCAGGCACTCATGATCGAGGGTGGGGTATTTCCAGACAAGAGAGATCGGCCACCATATTCCGCAAAGGTAATACTGAAGAAGAGACGGTTCGAGCAGATTGCTTTAATGCTTCTCACAGTAGTTGACAGAGTGCACCCCCAAGATAATTCCACATTACCCAATCAGGTCACACCCATGGAGAAGAGACGGAAAGCCCTTCAAGATGCCCGCAACGTGATTGCAGGTGAAATCGAGAAAAGGAAAGGATATATTTTTCGATTCAACAAATATCAAGAAACGGCTGAAGAGATATTAGGGTTCATAGATTTTATGATTCTGGATTTTCCTCGGAAGAAGCGAATACACAAGAGAGACCAGCATGTAGAAGAGTGTCTTGGTCACCTTGTTGAGATGTTCATCGGAGAGGGTTGCACACAAGAAAAGGCGACAGACATTCTTTCTGGTATCCTGAACCAGTTTGGCTCCCCACTCAGTGAATATACTCCCAAGATGCTTGAGAAGGCACACTATAAGACTCAGTCTAAAACTTCCCCAAAATCACCCCAATAATTTTCATGGATTTTGGGGAACTCTCAGTCATTATTCTCCTGTTTTTCTCCTGTTTTTCTCAATCATTCTAACCGGTCTGATATATATTTCATACCGGAGCGAAAAAAGAAGAGCGAAAAGCCTTCCTGCTCCACTCCTATAGGGGGTGGTTTTCCTTGAAGTCCAATGAAATCACAATCAGTGACTACTTAACGGCGGCGGCGCTTCATGCGGCGGGATGTACGTATCTGGGGGCTCACCTTGAGGGTGACCGGGTAACTTTCCGGTTTGATGACGAAAATGGTTCGGCAACAAAGGCAGTTCAATCTCACGGTTCTGGGCTGCTCAAAGTCAGTTCTTACCAAATGGCAGCCTCCATCAACTTCTTGAAAAGCGACATGTTCGGGACAAGAAGGGCAGGAGGTTTACGATGACTGATAACAGATTATTGGAAGCAGCATTGTTCTACCACGGACTAGGATTTAGCATCCTTCCGGTTACAGGCAAGAAACCCACAATTAAATGGGAGCATCTCCAAGAAGAAAGGGCAAGCCGAAAAACTGTTGAGAGTTGGTTCCAATCTGAGCAGAGAAGAACAATTACCGGTGTTGCCGTTGTTGCAGGGGCTGTTAGTGGACAATTGGTTGTTCTGGACTTTGATACGATGGATGGCTATATCCGTTGGGCTGTCCAAAATCACACCATCGCTTCACGTGTACCTACAATTAGAACATCCAGGGGACGACACGTTCTCTTTCTGAATCCATACGTTAAAAAAATTAAAAATCTAACAGGCCCAGAAGGTGACCATGAGGGTGAGCTTCGAGGAAATGGGTATTCTCTGTTACCTCCCAGCATCCATCCCGATGGCCCGATTTACACTTGGCAAAAAGCCATTGGCCCTTATCCACTTCAATTCCTTGATCCGTATGAATGGGGACTTGCTCTAAGGAAGGATTGTGACACAGAAGAGTCAGAAGAACCCGAAGACATAGAGGAAATAGAAAATATAGAAGAAATTAAAGCAATTGGTGGGGTGTATGAGGGGGTGGAATCCAGAATCGAAAATGCCATTAACACCACCCTTCCTTATTCGGAAGCTCAGCGGAACCAGTGTGTCTTTGCCCTGGCAAGGGCTCTAAAGGCAATACCAGAAATTCGAAAATCAGAGATGAGGACTCTCAAGCCTATCGTTCTCCGATGGCATACCAAGGCCCTTCCTGTGATTCGGACGAAACCATTCGAGGACACATGGGCAGACTTTGTCTATGGGTGGGGAAAGGTGAAATGCCCAACGGGGGATGTTCTAGGAATAGCTCTCGAAAGGGTTAGGGCTTCGGAAGTTTCTCAGGTATCCCTTCGGTATGCGCAAGAGGAAACAAGGCTTCTGGTTTCGATTTGCAGGGAGCTGCAAAGGGTAAACGGGGAAAATCCATTTTTTCTCTCTACTCGTAAGGCCGCCGAATTGGTCGGTCTTGATGTGAGGTCAGCCCATCGGCGATTGAATCTTTTGGAGGTGGATGGGGTTCTCAAGACAGAAGAAAAGGGGTCGGCGACTACCCAGAAAGCCACGCGGTGGCGGTACGTTGCCGATGACCTTTGATGAGGAAAGGATAGGGAAAAAATTAACAAATTCGAGATAGTCGGTGATGTTGTTTTGGCAGAAAAACGTGAGTCAACAAAGAAATCTCCATACCACCTTCTCAGGATTCGAGATGAGGAAAGCGGTATATCAATTCCCATCGTGATTTTCACGGAGCCACCTTTGATTGGATGCAGGATTCAGATTCGTGGCCGCGTTGGTGTCCGGCATGGTTTCGTGATGCTCATCCCTGAGGAAATCAACAGCCTGGGTGACAAGTACACATGGCCCCCGGTTGACGATGATGAACTCCCATTTGACTAGTAGATATAGCCGCAAATGGCAGGCCGAATGTAACGAAACGATACATATAGTTGTCAAATAGTAATGAAAAGTAACACTTTCCACCATTATTAGGCGGAAAACACCACGGGTCGGGCAATAATTGCCCACCATAACTAATGCGTAAGATTGCGGGGTTGATGGAGAAAATGGGATTTTCGAGGGGAGTATTCATCTCATTCATACGTGGTGTGAGGGTGTCCGGAGAAGCCGCTTAATGATCGAGATTAAGCCCTTCGGTTTCTACCGGCGGGAGGAACTGGTCACCGTGTTCTCAGAGCATGGTGTCGATTGGGATTCCCTATCGGCGCGGATGAAGGTTCCAAGGCGTCACCGGCTGCTGTTCTATGGACAGGATATCCTTGATTCATGGGTGAGCCTGCCAGACCAACGTGAGCCTGAAGAGGATGAATCCAAGGTGGGGGTATCCAACCATCGGAGAGGTGGAAAATCAGGCAGGACACTAAGCCTTGCGGCCCTGGTGGAAAGGAAAAGGATTCATGGGAATTGACAACCAGTCACATGCCCGTGGTAGTGTGGGAAGAGAGCATGGGGTTGCCGAAGAGATGAGTGTGAGCGGAATTTTCCTGCCAGTACTTCCTTCACATAGGCCAATCATCCCCGGATTGGGGGTGAGTATATTGGCCAGCAATCAAACCCAGAAAATAGGCGTGGTTGCAATCTCAAAGACACCTTCCGGTTGGCTTCTTCGTTGGACACAGCCGGATGGACGGGATGCAAAGCGGCGGCTTTCTGAAATCTCTGAGAGGGAAGTTCAGAAGATCGCGGCGAACATCTCGCAGGAGGTGCTCACCGGCAAAGGCTTTTACCTGAAAAGCAAGAAGGGGAGTGGCTTGCCATCCATTAAGGAAGTCATGGCCTCCACTCTGGCACTTTGCCATCGTGGGGAGAGGTGCCTTGCCGACACAGTCCGGAAAGGTGAGCAGTTCCTACGGTGGCTTGGAGAGAGGCATCCCTCGGTTGTCACGTTCGACCAGTTGAAGCCATATCATATCGAGCAGTACGTGGGCTACCTGGCCGAAGAGAGGCGCCTTGCCCATGATTCTATTCGGTTGTGTCTCCAGCCGGTGAAGATGACCTGGACATTCATGGCGCGGAACTATGAGGGCATCCGTCCCCTGCCCCCGGTCCGGATACCAACACCACCACCCCGTGAAATTGAGTGTCTCGAACCGAGTGAGTTCAAGGCACTACTGGAATGGCTTGAGGTGCATGAACCGGCTTTCTATTGCATGGCTTCTCTCATGGGACTGGCCGGTCTCAGGACGATGGAATCGGCCAGCCTTCGGCGGCAAGATGTGGATCTCCGGCGCGGATTGCTTACCGTGACAGAGACTTTGCACCATGCTCCCAAGACGCGGAGCTCCTATCGGACGATCCCGATCCCATTCGAGGTACTCCAATCTCTCGCACAGTGGATGGAGAGTCAGAAGGTGATCCATTCGGACGGACGGCTCTTCGGTACTCGCAAAGGTGGACCGTGGACCGTTGGAGCTCTGAGTCACCGTTGGGGCAAGAAGAGTCCCAGGGGCATCCTTGTGAAGGCAGCGGAAGCACTGGACATGCCCCGTTTGGCACAGGTTCCCATCCACCGGCTGAGGAGCACATTTATCAGCATGGCATCCCGCTTGGGAACGCAAGAGTCTCTGCTCATGGCTTACGTGGGACATGCTCCAAAGAGTGTCATGGGACTGCATTACCGGAAGATCACACTGGAGGAACTGGGGACGATTGCGGCCATCATGGAAGGGTGGAAAACCCTGGAAGATGGACAGTCAGTCTGGAAACATTCCGGACTCCTGGAACAGCGGAACGCCGTAAGTGATTGAAATCAAAGTGGTTGCAAAGTAAGAGCAACAGCCTTCTAAGCTGTGGGTCGCCCGTTCGAGTCGGGCCTGGCGTACCATCTAACCTTAATAAATTCAAGGTGTTCTGAACACCGTTCGATAAGCCTTCAACTCACTGATACTCCTGATGTTGCCATTTCGTTGCCATTCTTAGCCGAGTTCCTGCCATTCGAAACCGATGCGGCTCACAACCTGAACAAGGATCAACTCCTGCAGTTCCTCCTCGGTGGGTGTAGAAGAATGCCTGTCTGTGAAAGGTATTCCACTGTGCCCTGCATTCCTCTCCAAGGCATATCCATCTCAACTTTCCCGGGTGGTTCATTCAGGCAGCCCACTCCTGGTTCAGTCAAAGGCGGTTACCGGCTCATACTGAGCATTATAAGTGGATCCTCGAACAGGGTACCTGAAGAGAGTCAGGGTGCTCTTACCCCCTCAACGATAATCACTTCCGAGGTAGTTGGAATGATACGGTTCAAACATAATCCTGCGGTACTGAACATTTGACAGTACTCTTCCTTTATTCGTTCGCGGCCAGCAACCAGCAACATCATGAGTTCAAGCCACTTCCCGAAGGAGGGTTCATTCCCGGGTGGAATCACCATCTCCACCACGAGTATCCTGCCATCGGGATGCATGGCCTTCTGACACTGGTTCAATATGGCGATTGCTTCGTGGTCTTGCCAGTAATGGATAATATGTCGAATAACATAGACCTCCCCACCACATGGAACCGATGAAAAGAAGTCACTCCCTTCAATCTGCAGACGGCAAAGACACCATTTTTGAAAATGATTGATCGTGCACGATCGTTAACTGCAGGAAAATTAAACAAGAATCCTTTGAGGATTGGATGGTGTTCAAGAATCTCAGTCAGCCCGAGCGCCGCAGCTATTGCAATCGCCTGTGAAAACAAGCCCTCGCCGAATATCTGTTGGTAAAACTACAGGTTCGATCCCCGGTTCATTATGTTAATCCTCTTTTTCTGTCCCATGATGGGGTTTCGGCATCTGCATAGGGGTCAATAGATCATCCATCATTGGGGATTCGTTTCAATTGATTTTCCTTAGTTCAGGTATAATCACTACACAATTTTCGTTATCCAGCCGATTGGTTATTGGATCCAGGTCAAATTTCAATCGGAAGTTTGCCCCTTCGAGATGAGGACTTACGCATGGCCAGTTCGTTATTGGTTTGGAATATGTACCAAACCAGGACTGTGATGAGAGCCGGATGCTCTGATCCAGGTCGAATGTTTAGAAATCTTTGCTGGGAAGGCCGTACCAGAATTTAATCACCCTGGATCCGCCGCCACCGCCGTTGACCAGCAACTTGCCATCGGGCGAGTAGGCCATTGACTCGATCCGGCTGTCATTGCCGATTAACATGTCAATTGGCTTCCATGTTTTTGTGTCCCAAAGGGTGATCGTTTTGTCCTTATTGCCGCTGGCCAGGATTTTGCCATCAGGACGAAAGACCAGAGAATCGCCTTCCTGGACATGCCCCGTCAACGTGTGAAGAAGATTGCCCGTAGCGGCATCCCAGACCAGGACCGGTCCAAACGAGCTGTTGCCCGCCACGAACTTGGCGTCAGGTGAGATCGTAATGGCTTCGAACGACTCTTCGTTGCTCTCCAGCACATGCAGTACCTCGCCGGTCTCCGGATTCCACATCCGGACAGGCATCTCCATACCGCCGCAAACCACGAACCTGTCATCGGATGAGAACTCCACAGCTTTCATTTTTTCCTTCTGTCCCTCCAGCTTCCTTTTCAGCTCGCCGGTCTCCACATCATACAACTGCACGGTCCCTTTTTCGCCGCAACAGGCCAGCGTCTTGCTGTCAGGAGAAAATGCGCAGTTACGCAGGGGAACACCCACGTTTATTTCACGATTGAGATCGTAGTCGGGGACGTTCCAAAGGCAAAGCAGGCCATCCCACCCCGCGGAGGCCAGCAGCTTCCCGTCCGGAGAGTAGGCCACGCAATAGACATCCGCTGTGTGATGCTTGATTGTCTTCAGGATCACCTCCTTTTCATGGATGGCTGCATCCACATCCCAGATGAGGATATCGGTATCCCGGCTGGAACTCGCCAGGGTCTTGCCATCCGGCGGAAAAGCCAGCCACATGACTGAAGCGCGATGACCGTTCACAATCGAGTTACGGGTTTGGGTCTTAAGGTACTCCGTAACGCTTTCCACCGATGGTGTTTGCGCCAGGGAAGCGGTTGCGACTCCCACGATCAGCGTTAAAATCGCTGCCAGGACGATAGTGCTCCTCCAGGCACCGTCGGTTTTTCCGGGAGAATCCGGGTATTGCAGCGTGGTCTTTGATTTTTCATCTGTTTTCATGTTTCTGGTCTCCTTTGGTGTGTGAAGGACGTCTATAAGGTACGACTGATACAGAGGAAAAGTGAAGTACCAGTGATACCAATATCCCCCATCGGTTCCAGGGGCGATCTCCTCACCGCTGAGATGTGCGAGATCCAAACCCTCAATCAACTTGTTGATAGACTTCGCTGTTTCTCCCATTCTGCATTGTTTTGTCGGCCTGATCGTACCCAAACTGAATCACAGAAACTTCAGATGGGTAGAGGGTATCTTCTGGATTTTCTGAAAGCGGTGTAAAATCCAATGGGTTCTATCCCGCAACAGATTGGCATCAATGGTCTGGAAGTTTTTGAGAAGGACAACGTCAAGTGTGATTTATCATGAGAAAAGATGGATTTGAAAGATGTCTCTTTACGAGTTTGGCATTGGTATTTTCCAGCATGGTTTTACCATTCGCTTTAGCAAATACTCAAGATGAAGCCTATATCAACAGCTTCCATGCTTATTGGATGGGCCTTGATCAGGTTCCTGACACAATACCAGACCTGGAGACATATGCAGTTCCTCAGACATACGACAGCCGTCATTTGGGGTCGGTCATCCAAATCTGGTTGAACCGTATCAATAGCAGGCAGAATCTCGATGCGGATATGGCATGGGGGTCTTCATACCAGGTGCAGTCACTGAATGACATGTACCAAGGAACAGGTGAAAGAAAATACCTCGAAATTAATTGTGAACTCGTACGGGCCACCATGGCAAATCGTGATGATAAAAAGGGGTATGCAACCTATTATGGAGAGCACGCTCCTGCGTGGGGAACTGCTTATTATGCAGGCCGTCATGTGATTCATGCTGTTCATACAGGAATGATTGCTTTTGGAGTGGTTGAGTTCCTGGAATTGGTTCAAAGGGAACCTGAGCTTCAAGCCGAGTTGGGATCTGATTTCCCGACGTGGCTTGCAGAAATTACTGATACACTCGATTGGCATGATAAGCAATGGGTCGAAGGTCCCGGGCCGGATGAAGGGCATTACATTTTCAAAGATGACATCGCCTCTGAAGAAGGCAATATCCTTCCCGGGAACTGGCAAAGTGCTATGGGATTGGCTTTGTGGGGCTCATGGAAGGCAAGTGGTAATCTTCAGCATAGAGATAAGGCGCTCAGGATAGGCCGATACATGAAACGCAGGATGGGCTTGTATACAGGCCCCAAATATGGATCAGGAGCCTATTTCTGGGGTTACCTGTTGTCTGTGGGTTCCATTAATAATCCACTCCCGGAGGCTCAAGTCAGTTCTCTTAATGGTGGAGAGGATTTATCACACGCTGCCCTGACAGCAGCCTTTCCATTGACTTTGGGTTTGGAAGGAGAAGTGTTTACGGAAGAGGACATGCAGGCCTTCTCCAGAACTATTATCCGTGGCTTCGGTAGGCTTGGGAATGGTGTTTTATTGGGAAATATTGTCGGGACGACGGTATTCGGGCCTGATCGGGTTCTCATTCCCGGGTATTTTCTGCGGATAGCGCACTTTTCCCGTGAAGGATTCGATGTGGTAGCCGGTTTCCTTTTACGGTATCAGAAGAATCCACGTAATGTCGATATTTCACAACTGATCCGATTCCTTCCCAATCATTCTGAAAGTATGGTTTCTCGCTGGCATCTATATGAATAGTTCAGTAATTCAGAGTAATGTTTTGTCCGCCTGAATGGATCCTTGGTTTTTGAAGTATTGAGGAACTGATCCAGAGGGGATATAATTGTGGATATTATATTAAGGCGAATGGATTTCGTGAAGTTCATACCCCTCTGGTTTCGTATTCTCTGGACTTTTTCAGTGTTGATGTTGCATGTGTCAGGAATGACTACTGCTTATTCCTCCGCGGATGGTGATCTCAATTTTTTTACACACGTACACAAATCCAATTCGATTTCTGATTTCACCCCTAGCCCGTATAATTCTTCAACAGACCAGAATTACACGGATGCTTTTCATCAGGTCTTCACCCGCAACAATCCTCCTTTCACACCCGAAAACTACCCCTCGATCGATCGTTTTCTGGGGTCGACACTTACGACATATATTAATCAGATGAAAACCGGTCAGTACTTGCCCTTTAACTTTGGAGCCTGGATGGAGGGCTTTATCGAGATGTACCTCCACACGGGTAACCTTGTCTACATCAGTGAAAACATCCGTCTCATACGAGCCATTCTCGCGTATCGCGATGATGTCAGGGGTGTTCCATTATTTGATGGAACAATTCAACCTGTCTGGGGAGAAACCGGTTACTCTTCTTTCGGACGCGAATATTTTTCAGTTGATGATGGTAGCGTGATTTTTCCAATGCTCTGGTTTCTTCAATGCGCCAGGGACAGGCCAGAGGTTATGGCTCGGTTGGGAGATGGGGAATTCGATTCCATGTTAAGCATGATCAACGAGACGCTCGAATTTCATTCTGCCCAGTTCCTCCAAGGACCGGGACCAGATGAAGGTCATTTAATATTTTTGCGAACCGACCTCTCCTCTTTTGTCAATAAACCTCAACCTCCGAACTGGATGAGTTCAATCGGCCGGGCGTATTGGCTGTCATGGAAGCTTTCCGGAAATACGGAATACCGGGATATCGCCATTTCAATGGCACGATATGCAAAAAACAGAATATCGCTGGCTACTGATGGTGCTTATTATTGGGGGTATTGGTTTCCACTCAACGCGGTGTTTACAGAGCCTGTTCCGCGCGAAACAATTCGTGGCCTTCCCGGATATGATTGGATCGAGGACGTTTCCCATGCGGGGCTTTCTGTCTCTTTCTGGATCCTGATGGCCAATGATGGACAGGTTTTCGATTCACAGGACATGGCACGTCTGGGGAAGACGGTTTCGCTCGGATTTGCCCGTCTGAATAACGGTGTTATTTTTCCTGATCTGATTGGAAATCCAGTCTCCTCGCTAATATCCAGGATACCTGGCATGGCACCCTTTCTACGCTTGTCTCGATATGACCCCGAAGTGTACACCCGCATCAGTGAATTCTACTTGAGCTATTGGCCTTCTCCGGGTCCGCTTGAAAGTGCCTTGATAAAAACCGAAATTCCCCAGCAAGAACCTGAAAGCAATGTGCACTTGTGGAAGCTATATGAGCAGTAAATGGAAATAGGTCAGGCAGACCAGCTTTTAACAGAGATAAATCCACAAGATCTATACCGGTAATCCTGGCACTTGGACGGTCTCCCTGGTTTCCGCCGATCGATGCAACGCCTCCAATGTAGCGGTGACCCGCCACCCGTCTATCTCGTCGACATAGGGCTTCCGATCCTCGAGAATTGCGGAAATAAAACTATTGATGCAGGAGGGAAATGCCCCCACCCAGTCATCAAAGACTTTATAGTTGAGCAAGGACCTGGGCCATACAAATCTTTCTTCACTACTCATCTCAACAGATTCACTCTTGCGGTCGATTTGAAAATGCCCCTTCTCTCCCACCACTGACATAAATGAATCCGGCATCGAAGGATGAGATTCCGGATAAATCCAGGATGATTCAACTGTTGCAATCCCCCCTCTTGAAAATTGTATCAGTCCTTGAAGGCCATCCCAGGTATCCCAGCCATATCTCTCCTTGAGAACATGTTTGACTCCAAGTCCGGTGACCGTTATTGGAGTGTCCTCAAACCACCAGCACATCAGGTCGATATCGTGGGAGCTCTGGAACCACATCGGCGAACTTTCTTTAGCCCAGGTGGCGAGCATCTTGGTTGGAACCAGAATTGGATTGTTTTTCCTCGCGTAGCCCATTAATGGACAACCAATCTCTCCACTCGCTATTTTTTCTTTTACAAGATGATAAGGAGCAAGCCAGCGGTGATTGTAGGATACTTGAAGTTTCAGACCTGTTTCCGCAACTTTCTTCACAATCCTTGCTGATTCGGTCTCTGTGGTGGTTAATGGTTTCTCGACATGGATGTGAATTCCTCGTTCCAGGCAAGCCATGACAGGTTCGAAATGCAACCAGTCAGGAGTTGCAATGAAAACAGCATGAAGATTTTCACTTTCCAACATTTCCATATAATTCGCGTAAACCCTTGATAGGGAAAATTCGCTTTTGGCCCTTTCCCGCCTCTCTTCATTGACCTCCGAGATGGCCGAAAGACTGACCTGAGAATTCCTCCTGAGCACGCGTGCAACTTGTGATCCCATGATCCCCATGCCAATGATGGCCACGTTCAATCTCATAGTCTGAATCCTCCAGGATTCTGGTGGTGATAATTTGAGAAGACACCTGGATCACAACTTTCCCGGTTGACAATTTCTGGAGAATGAAACATGATTTTACCTATTGGAACCATATGTGGGAAATCCTATATGCTTCTTGCGAAATGTGTCAAGGACTTACAGGCCTCCACAACGGACTGTTGACAATCCAGGTATCCGGAACGGGTTTTAACTTCAGTCACTTGAAAGGACACTTCAATGCGCGTTCTCCCGGCAGTGCTCATAGTAGCCATCTGTTTCCCGTGGTATCCAGTTCATTCAGATCAACCTCCTTTTTTCGAGGCCACTTTCCAGCTGGAAATCGGAGATGATCTCGGACAGGGCCTTGGATCATTGTTCGAGGTTCTCGATCCCGATGGCAAAGTGGTCCTCGGAGCGGGATTCAACGATATCCATTCCACTTATTTGAGGGATAACAACAGAATCCTGGATTTTTACTATCGTGGAAAAGAAGTAAAAAGGACATTTGACAGGGTGCTCAAGCCATTCAGCAATCAATATAATGGTTCAAGGCTTTTGCTTGATGGCGACAACCTTATCACCTATTTCCGCGAAGGAAATCCTGTTTCTCTCTGTTCTATCAGGGGAGATGGGACAGCAATTCCCTACACCGGGATTTCAAAGGAGGATCAGGAAGGTTTTTATGGTCTTCAGTATGTTAATAACCGGAGGATGGTTTTCCACTCCTATTATATAAGCTATGATGGACAGGAGATCTTTCGCTCGGATCGTGCTTGCCTGTTTTACTATGTCAATGGAAAAATGTTTGTGTATCAGAATGGAACCCCTAGCCTCCTGCTGGTCTACAACTGGAATCCCTCAGTTGACACTCATGTCACAGGTGAACCAGAACGCTTTGAGGCTTCTGGGGACCTCTTCATATATGGCACCTGTCGAAATGAAGTTTTATTAGTGACCAACAACGGCAGCATTTACTCCTACAAAGATGGTCAGCTCGCCCAGATCAGGGAAACTGATGGAAAAAGCTGGCAGGGCTACAGCCTGACAGCATGGTACAACCACCACCTGATCGGACATTACCCAACCGGTTCCCTGATGGAATACAAAGATGGCCAAGTAAGTCCATTCAATCCTGTCCTCCCTGTACCGTCAGGTGTCAGCTCCGCAGCGAGAGAAGCACAGACACTCACAATTTATGGGGGCGATCTGTATGCGGGTGTATGGCCCTGGGGAGAATTATGGCGCCTGGATTCTGACACCAAGGAGTGGGAATTCATCCGGCGCGTGTTTGATATTCCCCAAATTGGAATGGAAACAGCCCCCTACCAGGAGCAAATGAAAGGAAAACCTGATGCGATCAATTATTGGGGTCAAAGAATCATGAATCTGGTGGGAACCACTGAAGGCCTGTATATATCCACCATGAACAAACAGGGGAAGCCTTATGTTCCTGACGTTCATGATTTCCTGACTCCTGAGATCGTGCAGCAATACGGTTCTATTCATCGCATGTCCGGTGTGACCCAGGTTTCAAGGCAGTTTGTCTGGAAACCTGTTACCGAATTCCGCTTTGTATATGATGAAAAAGGAATCCACATGTACCAGGATGGAAATCTCCTGCAGGAAAAAGTATTCCTGGCCCCGCGTGGGTTCGAAGGTAGAACAGCTCATTCCCTGCGGGTAGGAAATGGAGTCTATGGACCCTTCAGGGGAAAGATCCTCTCCACCCGGGCTGATTCAATGGGAAAACGCATCGAGTGAGGTCAGGGATTCGCCTGCTTTCAGCGTGGAACATCAAATGGTCCGGTGCGTAGCAGGTCATTGAGGAACGGTTCAAGATAGGTGAGCGTGAAAACGGACACACCATCAATCCCTGCCAGGCGGGCATGATGAAGGTACGCTTCGATCTCGTCCGCCGACTCAATTTTTCCATGGCTTGTGATGACACCAAGCACGAAAGCAAGCCGGAATCCTGGTTTTCCTTTCGGTGCCAACGCCACAGATTTACTGAGTCTCTCCTCAAAATCCTTAAGGAAATCATCACCGTAGTTGTTTTTGTAGACATACCCGGAGATATTGATCAGGTTGAGATATCCCCTTTCGGCCATGGTAACCCAATCCTGAGAAACTGGGTGATTCCTGACTACATCCGGCCCCCATGTATAGAGGCCGATTTCAGTATCCGGATTCACCTCATCGACGCCTTTGCGAATCATGCCGGCCAGATCAATAAGGCACGCTTCCTTGAACTTCTGCCACGGGCCTTCAGAATGCTCTTTGATGTCATAGTCGGAGAGTCTGCTCTCTTCAAGAAAACATTTACGGCTTTGTGGATCCACATCCACAGGCTTATTGGGAAAGCGTAGATAATCCAGCATGATACCATCTGGTTTGTACAAATTCATGATCTCTTTAATAACGGAGACGATCCATTGTTGTGCTTCCGGATTTGCCCCACTTATATAACCGATCGGTTTTCCATCCTGATTCCGCAAGGCCCATTCCGGATGTTGTTTCAGAATACCCCTGGGTTCTTCATGGCCACACACCAGAACCGGAACCGAGATATGCACTTTAAGGTCCCTCGCTCTGGCTTCCCGGATGATCACTCCAAGCGGATCCCAATCGCCATATTCTTTTTCGGGCACAATCCCGCTTGGGTAACAAGCGACACCCGAACTCGTGAGTGCATATGGAATCACTGTATGAAGACCACTCCGTCTGCAATTCTCGATTGATTTGGCGATGGATTCCTCTTTCTTTTCCTGGGGATCATCCGCCTTGAATAGCGCATTTATATGGATCCACGCACCCAGAAAGGGCTGATCCTTGCTGGAATCTCCATACTCCCTGGTGAGAAACTCATAGGCTTCCTTGAGTTGGGTTGCCTCAAATCCGTTAACATCGCTGGCATGAGCTCCCGCCCCCTGAACCACCTCGACCATGTTTCGAAGGTTTTCCGCATAAATCCTGGCTTTCGCAACCTCAATACGAGCCAGTTCAGGAACCTTCTGATGATGAAACATTGAGGCTCTGATCAGATGATTGAAAAGATGCATCATGGCCTCACCGTAGGCAAATCTTTTCTCATCCTCAATAAGGCGTTTACGTTCAATTGGATGAGCGCAATCCAGAAGAGCCTGGTCGAGCGCATTCCTGGCAAGTTCGATCTCACTCATCATTTCAACTACATCAAGACCATCATCGGTGATGGGATGACTTTCTTCATATTGCAGGCTTTTCAGGGGAAACAAATCGTTGCTTATCGCATTCAGCCTGTTGGAGAGTGAATAGGATTTTTCCTGGCCTTCAGGAAGCTCGACATAGTGCTTGAGAGCTTTAATGTTGGACAACCCGCGTTCAAGATGCTCATAGAAGGTTCGTGTCTGCTGTGATGTGGTGGGATAAAACTTTTCAAAATAATCCGCGAGAAACGCATCCACATTCGTTGTCGGATTCCACAACAACTGAGCCATCAGCCTCTGGTTTATCGTCCATGTCCCCCAGTTCCTCGTGGGAGTATGCATGTACTGAAAATGACGTACACCATAGCGATGGAACCAGGGAATATCCGCTGCCATGATGTGGGAATAGACCACGGGCAGAATACGTAGGCGGCTGACATTATAGTATTCTCCGATACAAACATCTCCGTGGTAGTGTTTTCCCCTCATCCAGTCCAGAAAATGCTGTGCCATGGGCTGGTTAATTTCCGTGGATGCCGGATCACCAAAGGCATGAGTGTAGGTTCTGCCGATCGGGTAGAGGGTCACTGCTATGGTGTTGTAATCAAAATCAGGCGGGAGGGGACGATCCGGTGGATTCAGAGTTTCATGGTATGCGCAAGTATGAAGCAGAACCTGACGGGAAAGACGCCCTGCGGACTGAGCCTCTTTCATCACTTTTTGAACCTGGTGAACAAGAAGGAGCAGGCGGTTGGTTGGGCTGCCAATACGAGCACAGTGTTCACATTCGCACCAGGGACGTGCATCCAGTGCCCAAAAATTAACAATATCGACGTACTTCCAGTCTCCATCGATCAGGGATTTGACGAAATTCCGGGCGAGGAAATCGGCTCCATCGGCATTTGATGTGCAGATGTTGCAGGCACCGAAATTCTCATCCATTTCACGCTGCCGTTCACCTTTCAGAAGACCATACCAATCCGGATGAGCCTCGAAGTTGCTCAGCTGGCCGTTTCCATCTGTATCGCCTTTATATTCACCAGTTGATGATGACACATAGGGGTCCTTGGGCTTTTCATCATCTCCATTGAATTTGGGATGATTAAAGGGATAGGGTCCATCCGGGTCGATAAACAACTTATAAGGAGCATGACCACCAATGACCAGTTTCAGACCGATCTTCTTACAGAAATGGGGATTGTGTTGGGCAGCAGTCCAATAGTTCAAACGATTCCTTGCCATCCACAGGAGAAAGTCTTCATCCCCACGATCCTCCCAGGCCCAGAAACCACGGCTTTGGAAAGCTGGTTTTGTGCGAATGTCCAGTTTTTCAGGCAGAACAACCGGCCTTGAAGGAAAAACTGTTCCCTGTTCCCCCAGCCCGAAGAAGCGAAAACCCAGGTGCTCGAGATAATCGTAGACTCCATACAGACATCCAACCCGGTCATCCCCCTGGATTATGGTGATGAACTGGCCGCCTTCCCGGGACGAATGGATCCGGTAGGATTCCGCACAGGTCTCGGTGGTTTGAGATTCTGTGCCTTGGGAAGCATACCGGCCCAGAAGTGCATTCGAAGACGGGGTTCCTATCAGAATCACTGAACCTGTAGAGGGGATTCCTTTTTCAATCGGCACCAGATTGATGGGCGTTTCAGGAGGTATGCCACCTGACCTCAAGAATTTCTGAAGCTCCAATGCGGCGAATGATTCGGTACAGGCATCGTCATCAGACTTATCCTCATCCCACCAGTTCACTTTTTCTTCGGATATTCCGGCGGATTCTATCGAACCAAAAGGGCCGGGATTCGCAAGAATCGAGATCGAGTCCACCCCCCAGGCTGGGTGCAAAAACAGGAAACCAATCAGAATGGGCCAGTGAATTCCATACAAACCGCTGAAACGGTTGCTTTGCATTTCAGTTCCCTCCCTTTGGCATCTTTGGCCAAGTCATTTCTTTGGCCTGAACAAGTCAATCTGTCCCCTCCAGGAATTCCTGGTATGGAATATGCTAGACAGTATTCATTCATCCGTCATTCACAGGATGCAGTCCACCTCTTGTTCCGGGAAGAAATGGAAAATGAGTTCCGTATGTGAAACAACTTTTTCATACAAAGAGGCTTCCAGTCAAGGGGAATCAATTCACCAGGGGCCGTCCACCCGCCGGGCAAGGCGTTGCCGGTGTGGGAACCTCTCTGGGAATGAAAAAAATCTATCACCACAAGATCTGAATGGTAATTCCTTAAGTAAATTTCATGCCTTTGAGAGATTGGCAGGAACAGGCAAAAAAACGATTGACAGGGTCATGACAGGACATTACGATTCAACAAGTAAAATCATGAAGTAGGTTTTCACATATGAAACTTATGGGCGTCAAAAGCTCAGCCAAGGAGTTACTCATGAAGCCAATCACCCTCCTTTCCAGTCCGGGAAATCCATTGACCCTCATTCTGCTCTTGGCTTTTTTCCCATTTCCTTTCGCCAATGCTGCCACTATCCACGTTGCCAAAAACACCCCTATTTCGTCAGTTCAGACGGCGGTCAATATGGCCACAGATGGAGATGTAGTCCAGATTGACGACAGCGCTGTCTATAACGAGAGCGTAGCGGTCAACAAACCCATTACCCTCATGGCCGCTCCAGGTCAAACACCAACCCTACAGTACGACTCCACAAATCCGAATCCTGTTTCTTATATGATCTATTGCTCAGCCGCAGGTGCAAAATGTGGATCAAACGAAGGTGGTCAAATCACACTGGACGGGGCGTGCAATCCGAATATCACTGTCTTCCTCGGTACGAATGTCAACTCGGGTGAGGTGATCTTCGAAAACCTCAGGTGCATCAATGGTCAACCTCCTGACCAGTTCATCTACCCTGATCCTGATCCACCCGGAGCTGGAGGAGGCGGGAACTCAGTCTTTACATTCAATAACATTGTCGGCGAAGCAGCTGGTTGTGATCCCGGCACACGCTTTGATGACATGGATTTTCCGATCCGTCCAGATTTCCTCGAGGGATCCACTCTGAATCTGAACTTCTGCACGGTTACGAATGCAGACCGGATGTGCATTCTCCATGGAGGTCGGATATCCCACAAAGCTTTGGGACGGTGAACATCCATGGTTGCATCCTGACAGGACGTGAACTGGCGATTACGAACGAGCCACCTTCCCGCCCGATCACCTGGACTGTGACTGACTCGGTTCTGGAAAGTACCATACCTCCTGCTGAAAGCCAGATTTTTGGTACTTTCTCAGCATGGTGGGTGCGTTCCGCCGGCCAAGTCATTCACGCCACACGGACGGTCTTTATCGATAACGCACAGGGTGGGCGTGCCTTCTATCCGTGGTGGCCGGGAGACACATCCATCATGACCTTTGACCATTGCGATTTCCTAAGCCGAAATGGAAATCCAGTCCATCTGGGTCCTCCGACACTTATCGGGGAACGCTACTTATCAATCAGGAACTCCATCCTGCAGTCCAATGATCCCAATCGACCGGGTTTCCGGGATGATGGTGCAATCACTGATTCCGATGTGTTTGAAAATGATTACAATAACCTGAATACAGGGTATGGTGGCATTGATGAATACTGGCCTCCCATCAAGGGTGTGCATGACATTATCCCGCCAGCTACAGCGGATTATGTTCATCCCTTTCTTCTGGAGTACAATTTTAGGTATACGATCCCCGTACTACTCACAGGAGATGAATCCGGCGGTCCTGTTGGAAGTTTCCTGAAATCCGGGGAGGTCACTGACATCACCAATTGGAACATGTACTGAGGACTTTATGACAACGAGGGAATTTCGTTGGGAGAATCGGGAATAGGAATATTTCCTGTTCGCAGGTTATTAAGGAGTTTCCGATGAAATCTTATAAACCAATTCAGTTTTTCAGCAGAGGATTTACTTTGATTGAGCTTCTCATCGTGATTGCAATCATCCTGATCCTGATTGCAATCGCACTTCCGAATTTTCTTGAAGCCCAGATCCGGGCCAAGGTCGCCAGTGCACGAGGAGGACTTCGTTCTATCCAGACGGGATATGAGGCTTATTATGCAGACTATAAGCAATATGTTCCATCTCATCGTTTCAGCTTCCTCAACCGCGCAAGTCCTCCGAACATCGACGGATCAGACATGCGGCTCCTGACTACACCGATTCCATATATTAAAAATGCTTTACCACGCGATCCTTTCACGAATAGAGATCCCTATGCCGGACTCTCGTACAATACAGAGTCCTACTTCACAGCCTATGGCGCCTGGCGTGGTCCTGATGGGAGTACCAAGTATGCGAATGACGGACCAGGTCCTTTTGGCATGGTTCCCGTTCCTTTTGACAGTTGGATGGGATGGAGCTCGGGGCCAGACAATCAGGCACAGACGGGTGGTTACCGTCCGGAACAGATCGTGATGAGAAATGAACAATTGGGATTGAGGAACTATTCTCCTTACTACAACGGTGTCCGCTACTCTCCAACCAATGGGACTACAAGTCTCGGCGATATTTATGTATTCGGGCCTGGTGCAATCAGAAAGTATTGATTGAGTTGTTTTTTTTGTTGTATCCACCCAAACAAGGAGGAAAGCCACAATGACGGCAGCAAGTGTGTTTTACCGTTGGGTCGTTCCCGCAGTAATCTCATTTCTCACAGTTGTTTCCCTCCCAGCCTCTGCTTACACCCTTGAAAGAGTTCCGACAGACCATACTACAATCCAGGCTGCTCTCAACTCGGTTTCTCCTGGTGGTACTGTGCTCATTGAAAACAGCGCGGTTTATGATGAAGAACTCGTGATTCAGACTGCGAATATCCGCATTGTTGCGGCCTCCGGTGAAACCCCCACGATCCGCTATGCGGGTGGCCAGAGCTACATCATTTTTGCTGACAAGCCTTGCAGAATCGGTTCCAACACTGGTGGGCGCATCACCATTGACGGAAACCGTGGTGGCCCGGGGACCCAGACTCATGTTTTTCGAACGGTTCATACCTCCGGGGAAGTGCGGATCGAGAACATTGACGTCACTAATGTACGCAATAACCAGGTGGTCTATCCAAGTGGCGGAACAGCAGATATCACACTCAACAATGTACATATCGATGGCGGAGGGATCCTTCAATTTGCCATCCGTGTTGATTTTTTGAACAGTGTACTGACTCTTAACTGTGTCACACTCACAAATTGTGTCCGTGAGTGTATATTTTCCGCCAATGCCGCAACTGGTGTGATCAATATCAACAATTCGGTCCTCTCCGCGGGATTCGATGTGGTCTTTTTTGATTTCGCGGCCGGTGGATTCACCCTGAATATCAATGATTCCCTCATCAATGAAACAGGTGGAGGTGGAGGTTTCAGCGCTTTGTATACCCGTGGTCCCATGACCATAAACATGGCGAATTCCGTGATTCGCACGGGTGACATCGATGGTTTTGGTTTCTACCATTTTGATGACCAGGCGGGAACGGGACCTGTGAATTTTAATGCTGATCATTGCGATTTTGTCGCTGACTTCCCCTTCCGCCTCCTCTCCAGCACGGCGGCCAATAATTACACCTTAACAAACTGCAACTTTGTTCATGGTCCCTCGGCTGGACGTGGACAGTTGCTTGGTGGAGCCGGTGGCGGCGATGACACCTTTGTTTGGGATTATAACAATGTCCAGAGTAACAGCTATGATGCCTTTCCGGTCGGAGCGAATGATATTCACATCGATCCACTTTATACAAACGTCGCAAGCGGGGATTTTACATACTCTGATGCGACGGTCCTTGTATCGGATAGTGCCGGAGGACCAATCGGCGCCAACGCGGCCTTTCCTGCTAGTATCTGTGCGGAGGATTTTGTGATCCGTGTGCCCTCTGATTATCCGAGTATCCAGGCTGCAATTGATGCCTCAGTTCCATATGGCGTGGTTAGGATTGAGGACAGTGGAATTTACGAGGAATGTCTCTTGATCAGCATACCGGGACTTACCATTGAGGCTGCTCCCTGCCAAAGCCCGGTGATCCGCTACAACGGTTCGCAGAGTTACCTGGTACGGATCACTGAACCATGCCAGTTCGGATCGAATTCAGGCGGCCGGATTTTGCTTGACTCGAACCTGGGTGGTCCGGGATCTTTATCACGTGTCCTGGATGCTCTGCATACATGGGGAATGGTTGTCTTCGAAAATCTGAGTCTGGACAACATGCGCAACACTTACATGTTCAGACCGACTGCATCAACCAGCGATGTTACAATGAACAACGTGGATGCGGATGGACATGATCAGGGTCTCGGATTGGCAATAGTTCAATTCCCGATCAGGCTCGATACTCACAACAGTACCTTAACTCTCAACTATTGCAACTTCAGACGGATGGCTCGCGATGCGATCTATTCAGCTGGATCAGCTTCCGGAGTGATCAACATCCTCAATTCCGTTGTCGAGGCGGGTTTTGATACCGTCTTCTTTGACTTTGCAGCCGGAGGATTTACAATCAACATTGATAATTCCTACATAAATGAGACAGGCGGAGGCGGAGCGTTTTCATGTTTTTATGTGCGTGGACCAAACACCATCAACATGAAGAATTCCGTACTTCGTACCGCGGATTTTGATGGTTTTGGTTTCTATCATTTCGATGACCAGGCAGGGGCTGGACCTGTGATTGCGAATTTTGACCATTGTGATTTTGTTGCGGATTTCCCATTCAGATTGCTGAGTAGTTTTTCGGCGAATGTTTATACGGTGACTGAGTGCAATTTCGTTCACGGCCCAACTGCATCTGGAAGGGGTCAGCTACTCGGTGGCCCGGCTGGAGGAGATGACACCATCATCTGGGACTACAACAATGTTGTCAGTAATTCCTATGGTTCCTTCCCGGTTGGTGACCACGACATTCATATTGATCCATCCTACACCTCAGTTACTAGTGGAAATTTCACCTATTCAGAACCAACGGTTTTGGTTTCGGATTCCTCAGGCGGACCCCTTGGAACCAACACGAACTTCGGACCTTCTGTCCATGTACCGACCCTCTCACTGGATTACACACAGGGTACTGGCTTTGAGGTGGATGTTCTGGCGCCAGATAACACCCCGGCAGCGCAACCGAAAAGTCAACCTGTCCATGTCTTCTCGCAGAATGTCGGTAATGTGCTTATTTCCACGCTGAATATAAAGGGAACAAATGCAGCGGATTGGAATATCTTGTGTGATCCACCGATTATTGTGAACAAGTCTTGCCCGGTCTCCATTAAGGTTGAGTTTGATCCACAGGAAACCCAACCCACCTACGGCCTTATCGCTTCATTGGAAATAGGCACGAACGATCTTGCCAATGCTGTGGTAACAGTTGCCCTGGAAGGAGATGCGGTTGGGGGTGTTCCATCGGCGGTTATCGACTGGAGTATCTACGAATAGGTCTTTCACAAAGAAGGGTCTGGCTTGGTTCTGTGTATCCGGAATACTGAAGCATCCGCCCGGTTTCACAGTAAGCGTGAAACCGGGCGGTGACTTTTCGTAAACCTAACCTGTTGCAGATTCTCAAAATGCACAGTGGTTCTGAAACGAAACCAATTCCCATCTGGTACCTGGGAAGGGGTCCAAATTCCTGGTCGCAAGGTTGCGGATAAGGTAAGTGCAGCAATGGTTGAAAACCTTGAACCCATCGAGCCATCGTTACTCTGTCAGTCGGTTGAAATGGTGTTCTCACTCGAGAATCCGTTGGGTGAAAAAGGGGATCAGGGGATGATCGAGCAATTGGATACCCATAGCGAAAGCATGCCAGAGGTGCAGGTTGCATGGGCGAAAGGTATTGAGGAAAAAATTTCTTCGGCAATTTCCACGCTTATGTTTGAAGGCATTAACTGATTTTGATTTGAACAGCCATAATGCGATTGAATATTATTATCATTGCTGTTCTTGCTGGATTCCTGTGCCGTCCTTTATCTGTGACTCCCCAGTCGTTGGAGATGATTTCCTGCGAAATCCGCGATGATTTTGAAACCGGAGAGAAAAGTGCCTGGGAAACCTACCCATTTTTTCAGGACATGGGTTTCAATCCGACCTTATCTTGCACCGGAGAGCCAGCGCGTCATGGAAGATTTTCCTTGTCGCAAACATTCCAACCGACTGATACAGATTACCCTACAGATCTCAACCGGGTCGGAGTTATAAAGAGGATCTGCATTACAACGTCGGATGTAACCAACATAAAGTTTTCTTTTTTTGTCCAATCTGACCGTCGCCCAAAATGTCTGGATGTTATTTTATGCTCGGATGAGGGGGATCGTTTTACAAAGAGCATCGCTAATCCTCTGGTTAATGAATGGATTGATATCGAAATACCGTTAAGAAATTTTCTTAATGGAAATATTGCATTAGGTCCCAATACTGGTATTGAAGCGATCGTGATCGTGGCTGAATTTGGAGTAGTATCACCTGACAAAAGCTACTCGTTGAACCTCGATTCAATCAGTATGATAGGAAAGAGACAACGCCGATTAATCCCTGTTTTCCCGGAAGGAACCTGGCTTGAACATTTTCAACGCACCGTATTGCATCGGCATTTTCACCCAAGAGAGGAAATATCTGTCAGCACCCGTGCTGAGGAGATGGGGAACAATAATGCGCTGAAATCTGTTCACTGCATGGTGATCAATCCCGATGGAAATATCCCCGCCAGGGAAATTGAATGCTTTGACAACGGCACGCACGGCGATCAATCCGGCGGAGATGGAATCTGGTCTTGCCATGGAATCTATCGACTCGGAAAGACAGACCCTCCCGGCCGGTGGCAGATTCGCCTTGAAGGCAGAACGGCAGAAGACTTGATCATTGAAAGTACTTTTGATTTTCTCGTCCCATCATGTACTTTTTCACCGGATCTCCATCCCAGGCTCCTTTTCACAAATGAGGATGTGAAGAAGAGAAAGGATTTACAACAAAATTATCAGCTCCTCAAACAGCTCTATGACGAAGCAGTCGATAAGACAAAAAAGGAACTCGAAGGAGAATCAATCAGTTACCATCCTGAGTACAGTGGTGTCAATTCAGAATATCTTGGCGGCGGTCTTTTTTCACCGAGTTGGGATCAATTTGAGCGATGGATCAATGGTCTGAATGCATCGATTCCCGCCATGGATTGTGCTTTACTGTACTCTCTCACTGGCGATCAAGCCATGGGGCAACGGGGAAAAGAATTCCTTTTGCATGTCTGCGGCTTCAGGACATGGAACCATCCATGGATGAAGTCACGTGGAATTCACATGTATTACCCGGTTGGATATACCGCCTACCGTACAGCAGTTGCATATGATCTCCTTTACCCGTTGATGGATAATGAAGAGCGTCAGTTGGTAAGGGAGGCACTCCTCAACAAGGTGATTATACCAGCCTACAAAGGAGAGGTTCTGGATAATCATATTCCTTCGAACATTTCCAATCACCTTGGTGTCAGCTGTACGGGCGTACTTTTGGCCCTGATTGCCTTGCTTGGTGAAGATCCGGAAAATCCTTATATGGAACCTTACCTCTCCGGCATCCTGAGTAAACTGGAAGCTCATATTGATGCGGCATATCTCCCTGATGGAAGTTATGCTGAACCAAACTCCTATTTCCATATGGATGCCGAAATGACTGTCAAGGCCATGGCCTGTCTTCTGAAAAACTTTTGCATCGATTGGACTGGTAAGAAGGGGATCGGTGATGCATGGCAATATTCGATTTATACCTCAACTCCCTCTGGAGAAGAGTGCCTCGATATGGGTGATGGCTATGACTTCTGGAAAGATAACGGCATAAAACCACTCATCTGGGCCTCATGCCAGATGAATAATGGAATTGCTTGGGACCGGTACCTGTGGACCCGTGGACCTGACATCAATAAGAGGCTTGTAGCAGACTTCTTTGATTACCTGTGGGCGCCGCTCGACCTTGAGGCAGTTCCCGTGAACCACCTGCCACCCTCAAAATGGTTCTGGGCGAAAGGCTTCGCGTGCTTTCGTGGAGGATGGGGTTCTGATGACCTCCTTCTTCTATTCAAGGCGGGCCCCCATTCCAACCATCATCATCTCGATCAGGGGAATTTCCTTCTGCGCTATGGAAATGAGAATTTACTGGTGGAGGGAGGATACGCTGACTACTACACCAATGGTTATTATCATTCTTTTTATGAACAAGCAGTGGCGCATAATACGGTCCTTGTCGGAAACTATCCGGAATCCCAAGGAGTCAGTGATCTTCGTAATCAGGTAAAAGCCCTTGACCGATATCCCCAAATCCTGGATTGTTTCACGGGCTGCATTGTTGATGCCCTCGAATCGGAATTATCATCAGTATACAAAGGAAGAATGAACAAATTCAGACGATCAATCATCTTCCTCAAACCAGATTATCTCGTCCTTTTCGATAATATCACTGCAAATCAACCTGAGTCCATCCAGTGGTTGTTTCATGCCGCGAATAAAGATTACATTCATGCCGGATCAAAGACATGCCTGATACGTCAGCCACGAGCTTCCCTGCGCATGGAAATTTTGGAACCTGTAGGCTGTAAAGCAAGTGTCAAAGATCACCCGGATAGTGAGAAGGGGATATTGTGGTTGTCAACAACTGAATCAGTTGAGAGCACAAAATTTCTTTCCGCATTGATTCCCTCAAAAGAAAAAAACTCAAAAGAACATGATAAATGGGTTGTCTCGAAAGTTAACTGTTCAGGCTGGTCGGGTATCCGGGTTCAAAGAGGGGACCTCCTGGATGAAGTTTACTTTAGAGAGGAGTGTAATCAGGGCGAAATGCTGCCAAACTACAAGACCGACTCTGACAGATATGTTATCACAGTGAATCCTCAAGGAACAATGACTCGTTTTTGGGCCAGGAATGTTACCTCCTTCTGCAAATATCAGGAAAATGGAGAAATTATATTCCAGGTCAATTCAGATAAGCCGGCCAGTATTGCACTCCATTGGAGGAGTTCTGTTCTCGAAATTGAATCGAATCTCGATGATGAGCTGAACCTTGTCATGAAGCCTGTTGAAAAACCATTGAGTGTGACTCTCAACGGAAGAGATCACTCGTTTTATTTTAATTCTGAGCTAAACAGTCTGTCAGTCTATAAAGCAAAAAAGGGGAATCGAAATGACTAAGCCTCGTTTTTTCCTTAATACTGGAAGGGTCCGGAACATCACGGGGGTGATAGGATTTATTTGCAATCGGCCCTTACTGGTTTTCCAAATTATGCTCTGCGTGGTCGTACCAGGTGGTGCCTTCGAGACACCAGACTCAATGGGACAAAATACGGATTTACCAACTGGAATGATCGCCCATTGGGACTTTGATAGAGACTATAATGATTCATCGGGAAACAACCTCCATGCAATACCCCATGGAACAGAGATTGAAAATACCACCCCGCCTGGAACTGAGGGTGCATCTGTAGTTTTTGACGGGCGTATGGCATGGTTAGAGGTACAGGATCACCCATTGTTGAACATGGGGACTGATGACTTCAGTATTGTGGGTTGGTACTTTGTCTCAAAACAGGGGAATGACTTGCCAGGTGATCTCATCAGCAAATATGATCCTGAGACCAGGACCGGTTTTCAGATAGGTATCCAACACTCACCGGGGATTACCACCTCTCAATCCAACACACGTAACCTGTTCTTTGGAATCAACTCGGGGAAGCCTGACCAAGGGTGGAAGGATTGTGGACGGCCAGGAAAAAATCTCCTCGTCTATGCGTTGTGTGTTTGGGAAGGAAATCTCTATGCGGGAACATATGAGGAAGGAGAGAATGAAGCTGGAAGTGTCTACCGGTATGCCGACGATGGAAATTGGGTATTCTGTGGAAGTCCGGATATCTGCAATTCTGTCACCTCTCTTTGTGTGTTCAACGGGGACCTTTATGCCGCTGTATCTGACTATGATGCATCTGGGTCAAAACTTGACAGGTCTCCTAACAGAAATCCTGGGGGAAAAGTTTACCGATATAAGGGTGGAACCGAGTGGATTGACTGTGGACGATTAGGAGATGCCCCCTATATTTTTGGGATGGTCGAATTTGAGGGGAGTCTCTATGCCACCCTCCTGCGTGCCCCCAATCCAACGGGGGAAATGAAGGACCTTGGGCTTTATCGTTACGAGGGTGAACAGAAGTGGATCTATTGTGGACATCCAGGTGGAAGGGTGTGCGCTCTCACACCGTTCAATGGCCATCTCTATGCGACTGGTTATGATGGGGGAAATCTGGGTGGCGTTTTCCGCTACGAGGGGGACCAGAGGTGGACGAATTGTGGTGTTCCGGGCAGGACTACACAAACTTATTCCTTTGCCTTTCTGGCTGGAAGAATGTATGTGGGGACATGGCCAGAGGGAAAGGTCTATCGGTATGAGCAGGATGGTGAATGGACTGATTGCGGACAGCTCGGTGAGGAACAGGAGGTCATGGGGATGTCCTTGTACAACGGTCATCTATATGCGGGAACCCTTCCACTGGCACAGGTATACCGATATATGGGAGGGACAACATGGGATCTGAGTGCGCGCCTTGATCTTACACCGGAGGTGATGTACCGCCGGGCCTGGTCAATGGCTGTCTTTCAAGGGGAGCTCTTTTGTGGTGTCCTGCCGTCTGGCCATGTGCATTCGCTGGAATCCGGTAAAATGGTTACATACGATCGGGATCTTGGAACAGGTTGGAGACACATAGCCGCCATCAGAGAAGGAACACGACTCTCCCTCTTTGTGGATGGCAAAAGGGCTGTTGAGTCTACTTCCTTTCATCCATTGGATTTCGATTTGAGTAATAGGCAACCTCTGAAAATTGGTTTTGGCCGCAATGAATATTTTAATGGAAATATCGCCGATCTTCAGATCTATCGACACGCTCTTTGCGAAAAGGAGGTTGATGCCCTTTATCATCAAAAACCTGGAAGGCAATGAAACCGCGATTGTGATCAGCTGATAGACACAGGTGCTTCCAAAAAATAGAACTCATTTATTTTCCGGATGGTGGCTTTCCGGATGAACTGGACTTGGACGCCTTATGGGATTCCTCGAACCCAAAAAATCGTAACGAAATGGAGGTGGTAACTTCCATCAGGTCCACGGCGATTGCCTGGATGAGGCTGTAGGTCATGCGTGAGGTGGGACCTGTGACACTCAATGAAGCCATTGGTTCACCCTGACTTCCCCGGATTGCCGCAGCAACACAGCGAACACCAATAATGTTTTCCTCATCATCCACCGCATACCCGACTTCCTTAACACGCTTAAGCTCATCGGTAAACCGCTTCTTGGGAACCAATGTATTTGGGGTCAACCTTCGAAAATTCAGCTTCGCAAGGATTTCCCGTTGCTGTTCATCACTCAACAAGGCCAGGAAGGCCTTTCCGGCCGCGGAGCTATAAACCGCTTCCCTACGGTCAGTAAGATGAGAGACACGTAACGGATGAGTCCCCTCGAGAGTCTTGAGGGTCACATACTCACCACGATCCAGTCTGATGAGGTTCACATTCTCACCATACTTGTCTCGGAGCCGCTCCATTTCAGGTAGACAAAACCGGATGATGTCCTGTCTTTTCTCGGTAATACGTCCAAGCTCAATGAACTTGGCGCCCAATTCATAACGATTTGTCAATTCGTCTTTACGTATGTATCCGAGATATTCAAGAGAAGACAGGATTCGGTAGATAGAAATGCGGGGGATGTCAGGATTCCGTTGAATCAGATCCGAGTATGTGACCCCTTCCGGCCATTCCCGGAATCCTTCAAGAATCTGGAATGTCTTCATGATCATCGGAACAATGTTTTTCCTCAGTGTCGCATCCTGTCCCATATGTGTATCCCTTCCCGCAACCTCTTGAACCACACCAGTCCGTCCGATAATCATGCTGATCTGAACGGAATGAAAGTGTTACTATGCTCCGAAGATTCCAGGGAATCAATCACGTTTATCGGTGTAGCGTGGATAGATTACTGCTTCATTATTGAAAAATGAAGTTTCATATGCTAAAATAGCCTTCTTTAGTGCAGGATCTCCCGGGAATGGGAAAAGGATCCATGTGAAAGGAACCTGGCGATCTCCATGAAAGTTGTTGTGACGGATTTTATCGAAACAGACCTGGAGTGGGAAGCAGAACGGTTCCGTCAGGAGAGTATCGAATTCAAGGCTTTTCAACTGAAGTACGCCTCCGAATTGGAACTGGCGGCGGCTGCAGAGGATGCCGATGTGGTGATCGTCAACATGGCTCCCATCACCAGCAGGGTCATTGATGGTTGGCAAAAATGCCGTCTGGTGATCCGTCACGGTATCGGATTTGACAATGTGGACATTGAGGCACTTGGGAGTCGTGGTATTCCCCTTGTGAATATGCCCGATTATTGCACCGAAGAAGTGGCGGAGCAGGCGATTGCCCTGATCCTTGCCTGCGGACGGAAGATTTTTTCAAGCCGGCGAATTCTCGATAGCTCAGTCAGTCAAGGTTGCTGGAATTTTAACCATATCCATCCAATTCACCGTTTATGTGGACAGACCCTTGGGATCATTGGATGCGGTCGAATTGGAAGCCGAGTGTACAGGAAACTCTCCTCCTTTGGATATGAATTCGCAATCTGCGATCCTTATCTGAGCTCCAGGCGGAAAGCCCATTTGGGTATAGAAACCGAATCACTGGATTCAGTTCTGGCACGATCTGACTTTGTGACACTTCATACGCCTCTGAATCATGAAACTGAACACCTTATCAACGAACAAACTCTCTCACTGATGAAACCCACGGCTTACCTGATCAACACAGCTCGTGCAGGCCTGGTGGACCAGAATGCATTGGTTTCAGCTCTAAGGAACAGGAGGATCGCTGGAGCCGGACTGGATGTATTTCTTTCAGAACCACCCGATCCGGAAGATCCTCTCCTGAGCATGGATAATGTCGTTCTTACTCCTCATCTGTCCTGGTGCTCGCTTGAGGCCGAGAGACTGATCAGGGAGAAAATTGTAGCGCAAGTCCTCCGCTTCCGGGATGGAGAACCTCCTGAAAATGTGGTTAATGAAGATTACCTCAAAGCAATTGAAGCATCCCTATGACCACATTTCCCCCTGCCTTCCAGAGACTTGCCATACCCGGGCCAGAATCGGAGAAGCTCTTGCGTCTCTGGGAACGCTACGAAACCCAGACCACCACATACCAGGCTCCGATTGTGTGGCAACGTGCCTCCGGGGTGACCGTCTGGGATGTTGATGGACGGGAGTACATCGACTGGACATCAGGAGTTCTTGTCACCAATGTGGGGCATTGCCATCCCAAGTTGGTCGATGCGGTTTGTCATGCTGTCGGCCAGTTGATGAACAGCTATGATTTTCCGACACCTGCTCGCATCGAGCTGGCTCGCCGAATGGTTGAGATTACTCCCCCGCACCTCGACCGTTGTTTTTTCCTGACCACTGGAAGCGAGGTGGTCGAGGCAGCCTTGAGAGTGGCCAAACGTTTTACGGACCGATTCGAGATCGTGTCATTCTATGGTGGTTTTCACGGACGAACCTATGGTGCCCTTTCGGCGGGTGGGCTTTCCGGTCCCAAGAAGCAATACGGCCCGATTGCTCCCGGGATAATTCATGTCCCCTTCCCTTATCTCTACAGGAGTGAGCTCGAACCTGAATCATGTGTCGAATGGTGCCTTGAAATGTTGGAGCAACAGGTTCGTGCCGCAAGTACAGGTTCTCTGGCTGCCGTTCTGGTGGAGCCTTACCTCGGGGCTGCTGGATTCATCTTCCCTCCCAGGGGTTTTCTCAAACGGGTGGAGGAGTGGGCCCGGGAACGGAACATTCTTTTCATCCTTGATGAAGTCCAGTCTTCATTCGGAAGAACAGGGAAGATGTTTGCCCTGGAGTGGGATGATCTTCATCCGCATCTGCTCTGCCTGGCCAAGGGAATGGGAAGCGGCATTCCAACCTCCTGTCTCATGGCTGAGTCGAATGTCATGCGGAATATTGGGAAAGGGGAGATGAGCAGCACCTGTGGCGGCAATCCTGTCTCTTGTGCTGCAGCTCTGGCGGTTCTCCAGATCATCGAGGAGGAAAACCTGGTCGAAAACTCGCTTAAAATGGGTGAGAAGATGAAAGCACGTCTTCTTGAGATCCAGGCCAGGTCACCCTACCTGGGAGATGTACGAGGAAGTGGTCTTGTCCTGGGCCTGGAGATTGTCTGTAACAGGAAAACCAAGGAACCTGCTCCCGATCTGACACGCCGGCTGATTCACCACGCCGCGGAACGAGGTCTTCTAATTGGATCGGTTGGGATTTTTGGGAATGTCATCCGTGTCGCTCCTCCATTGGTGATCAGTGAAGCGGATGTTCACCGTTCGTTGGACATTTTCGAAAGTGCGCTTCTCTCACTTTGAGGGACAGGGTGACCAGATGATTTCAGACAAGGTTATTCGAACCATCGCCATCGAGGAAATGCCGCAAGCGATGAATTTCCTTCTTAACCTTATCCGGTTCGAATCACTCTCCGGAAAAGAGCAGGAAGCGATTCGATATCTCGAAAGTGAGTTCTCTCCTCTCGTGGACCGGGTGGAACGAGTCGGATTCTCTTCCCATTTCCGTGATGATCCTGAATATTCTTCTCCACTGGATCATCTGGAGTATTCCGATCGATATAACCTTCGTTGTGTCTGGAATGACAAGGCGGCAGGGCCGACAGTCATCCTGAATGCGCATGTTGATGTGGTTCCCCCCAGCAAGGGACAGGCATCCCCATTCGCTCCCTACGTCAGAAATGGAACGCTGTATGGAAGAGGTGCCTGTGATGATAAAGGTCAGATTGCCTGCCTGTGGATGCTGATGCGAATCCTGAACCGGCTTGGGGAAGTTCCCAACCTGCGCCTCGTTATCCACCTGGTTGTCGAAGAGGAGAATGGAGGTAATGGAACACTGGGGATGGTCCGAGCTGGCGACATGGCAAATGCCGCCATTGTTATGGAGCCTACTTCGGGGAGAATTGCCACCTCTGTACGCGGTGCAGTCTGGTTTCGCATTACGACACATGGAATCTCCGGTCACAGTGGGCAGGCAGGTCACGGTGTCAATGCGCTCGATCTGGCAATTGATGCCAGGCAACAGATCGTGGGATTCCACCAGAACCTTCTGAAGGAATCAGGGGGCATTCCTCTTTTCGACAGTTTTCAGAATCCCATGCCGTTGACATTCGGGAAGTTCCATGCAGGAACATGGCCATCAATGGTTCCCGACCTGGCCGTCCTGGAAGGTGTGATGGGATTCCTGCCCAATCGTAACCGGGATCAAGTCATGGCCGGGATCCGTTCCCTTCTGCAAAAGGAAGGAACACAGGCGCTTTCCAAGGGAGTGGAGATCGAGTTCATGTACCGGCATGATGGCCATGTAACCGATCCACAAGGACCGTTGGCTTCATCTCTGGCATTGGGTATCCGTCATTCTGGCGGGTCACCCGAAATTGCGGCATTTCCCGCCTCTTGTGATTCTTGGTACTACAACAACCTCCTTCATATCCCAACGGTTGTATTCGGTGCCGGACATTTAGTTCATGCACATTCGGCTGAGGAACAGATCCGGATGGATGAAATCGAACGAGTCAGCATTCAGCTGGTTCATTTTGCCCAGCTGTTTTCAACATTCTCTTCATGAGCTTGGGGGTAATACAGAAAATAGATGCAATATGGGGTTGAAAAAGGGTCCTATTTTATAATATTATCATTTGCAATTTTAGTTTCATAAGAGAAACTACTTGTCTTTGGCAGGAGGTTCCAGGATGGGATCGCTTCCAATGCGTGGCTCACCCGGAGAGCAGGCTCTCTTCGACACCATCAGCGCTTCATTGTATGCCGGTGCGCTTTCAGACATCCTGGATGAAATGGGATTTCGCAATCAGTCCATCCCTCCATGTTTACAGATTCGCCCGCTTCATCCCGCGTCCGTGGCCATGGGGCGTGCGCTCACGCTCCTGAATGCCCGTGATACCCGCGAGGAGGATCCCTATGAACTCGCTATCCGTGCGATGGATGGGATGAAACCAGGGGAGCTGCTCGTTGCCTCCGGGACAGAGCTTCTTGAGACCGGAATCTTTGGGGAGCTTTCGGCGACTCGTGTTTCCAGGGCGGGAGGACGCGGGGCTTTGATCAATGGCTACTCAAGAGATGGCCGTAAAATTCTTGAAATGGGATTCCCGCTTTTCTGCCGGGGAATCTCACCCATTGACACCACTGGCCGGGTGCGGGTTGTGGATATCAACTGTCCTGTCCAGATTGGTGGACTTACTGTTGTTCCTGGTCAGATTCTCTTCGCAGATTTGGATGGAACGATTCTGATCCCGCCCGAGGCTGAAGCCGAAGTTCTCAATAAGGCGCTCGAACGGGCGGCGACTGAGACCAAGGTTCGCATGGAGTTACGAGAGGGTGCCACCATGGAAGAAGTTTGGAAAAAGTATCATGTGCTGTGACACAAAATATGACCTGAATGAAAAAGGACTATTTGAAAAAGCAGAGGAGGAGACAAAGATGATGAAACTATCATCTCTCAAGAAACTTTCATCGAATGTGGTTATGGTATTGTTGCAGTTAACTCTGGTTCTTGTCTTTGTCTGCGATAAGGCTCATTCTGATTGCAGTCATCTTGTGGTAGCCGCCGTGGACTCTTCCGAAGCAGCCAGGAAATACGCTGACTTTGTAGCGGATGGCAACGGTGACCAGGAAGAAATTCATGCTGCCCTCAAAGCCCTTCCTGCGGCCGGAGGGACAATTCAGTTGATGGCAGGGACATATGACATTCGCAGAGTCACAGGAACCCTTGGAGGGATCACCATCAACCGGTCGAATGTGACTCTTGCAGGTGAGGGTGAGTGCACTAAGCTCAGGCTTTCCGCAGGGCAGAATACAAATGTAATCCGCATCATTGGACCGGATGTGGGAAACATCACCATACGTGACCTTTCAGTGGACCAGAATCGGGATGAAAATCCGTTTGGCGAGGGAGACAGGAATGTCTCTCATGCGCGTTTTGAGTTCTGTGGGATCAAGGCCTTCTGCAGGGAACCTGGTGGATCAGGTACCGAGCCAACCCACGACATTACCATCGAAAACTGCCGTGTATCGAATTCCCGCAGGCTGGGAATCATGCTTGAAGGTCCAAACATGCGTGTGTTGAATAACCATTTGGGTAATGCTCTCTCGGATTCAGTCGAAATCCTGACCGGACCGGGATTCATCATGGGGAATTATGTCGAAATTACGGGGAAGACCCACGTGGGGATCGGTTCCGATCGTGGAAACTCGATCATCATGGCGAACAATATCATCCATGTCAGGGAAAGCGGTGACATCGACATTGGATTCCGTTCCTGGGCAAACTCCGAAAGGCATGTCATTTCAGGTAATATCATTCAAGTGGATGAAGGTGGAAAAATTGGAGCCGCGATGGAGGTGCGTGGTTTCGGTGCGGCGGTTACCGGAAACACGATTCAGTGGAATGATTCCGAAAATCGTTTGCCTCTCCTGCTCACCGGTGCTGGTACGGTTGTCTCCGGCAACTACTTTAAGAACCTCACTCTCGTGGTAAATGATGAGACGAAAACAGACAGGCCGACAATTATCACAAATAACCTGATGGAAAACTCGGTTATCGATCACCAGAAAGGAAATTTAAAACAAGAATGATTTGCGCAGGGGTATTACATCCGAGGATTGCCAGCTGCCTTTGAAAACGAATTCCCGGAGGATTACCTGAGATGAAAGCCGGAGTGGGTAAAGTACTCATAACACCTGAAACGAGTATGTGGCTGGCTGGATACGCACACCGTGATCGTCCCTCCCAGGGAGTACTATGTGAGCTTTATGCAAAGGCTTTATCATTCGAGGATGAAGCTGGTTCACAGTTTGTCCTTGTAACAACAGACATTCTGGGATTCACAAGGAATGTGGCCGCACAGATCGCTGACAGGGTAAAGGAAGAATGTGGCATTCCCCGGGAACAGTTGATGTTGACCTCCTCCCATACTCACAGCGGGCCAGTGATAGGGGATTGCCTGATCGATATGTATCATCTGAATCCTGAACAAATGGACTTGGTTAAGAAATACACTGTTGCCCTGGTAGATCATGTCCTTCAGGCGGTGAAACAGGCAATCAGGAATCTTGAACCTTGTTCATTATCCTGGTCAGTTGGCAATGCGGCGTTTGCCCACAATCGGCGGGAGTATACGGAGGAGGGGGTTATCATCGGTTGTAACCCCGAGGGCCCGACAGACCATGACGTCCCAGTTCTGCGTGTAAATCGCAAAGATGGTTCTGTCAAAGCAGTTCTGTTTGGTTATGCCTGTCATAATACTGTCCTGGATCTTTGCGAGTTCAGCGGCGATTATGCCGGTTATGCACAGTTGACTTTGGAAGACAGTATCCCAGGAATGGTGAGTCTTTTCGTCAGCGGATGTGGTGGCGATCAGAATCCATTGCCACGCAGAAGCATAGAATTGGCCAGGAAGCATGGACAGGACCTTGCCACCTCAGTGCTTGAGACATTCCATAGACAAGCCGCTGATGTTCATGGCCCCATCCATGCCGTATTTGAGGAAGTTCCTCTCAAATTCCGGTATCAGGATTATCGCAAAGAACTGGACGACCAGATTAAAGGAGGGAATGAATACCTCCGCAACACAGCCGCACGTTTACTCGCACGGCTCAGAGACAATGGGGAGCAACCAGCATTCTATCCCTACCCCGTTCAGATCTGGTGTTTCTCGAACACACTCCAGCTAATCGCCTTGGGTGGGGAGGTGGTGGTTGACTATTCGCTTCGATTGAAACAGGAACTTGGACGGGAAAGGAATTTTATTTTGGCATACGCCAATGATGTGATGGGATATATTCCAAGCCTTCGGGTTTTGAACGAAGGTGGCTACGAAGCGGACTTCTCGATGGTTTATTATGGATTTTCCGGAACTTGGGATGATCAGATTGAAACAACAATTATCGAAGCGGTTCACCGCTTGACAAATGAAGCCAAGGTTTGATTGGCATCATCATCTCCATCGGTTGATGTTGCAAGCCTCGGCGGAGTCAACAAAGCAGAATAATCTGTAAAACCGCCAGAAATATACCAGCCCCCTGTCGTCCTTTCTGGTGCCCTCCACCTCAATCTATATGTTGTATCTGACATAAATAATATAATGTAGATAAATAACACCTTTTCCCTCAAAAGAATTGTTGTCTATTGACAAGAAAGAGAACACAAAAAAAAAGAATCGAATGACGCTTGACATCCTGTAATGAAGATCTAGATTACTGTGGTGGTCTGGAGCCAATCATTAAGGCACCAGTAGCACCGACCCCTCCTTGGAAGGAACGGATGGCCTGAGCGGTCAAGCTTTTTCCGTCCCTTTAAAGATCGTGCCGGAGTTCTTGGTTTTTTCTGTTGAATGCGCGAAGGAGTGCCATATCTACGATCCACGAACGCGCAGGTCGGCGGGAGACACTCCTCCGAAAAACGGCCTCTCAAGCCGTCGGAGGTGAGATGGGCAGGGACAGAGCACATTCGTGTTTTTTTGGACAGCTTCGCTTGGATGACAACGATTCCACCTACCTGGCATCCTCGAAACCGAGTGCAGGATATGCGGTGGCGTTCCCAAGCGTATCGTTTCCGGCCCACCAGTGTCACACACCGGATACGACTGAAGCTCGAATTGAACCTGTCGGTGATGCCTTACCAATAGAGACACGGCTTCAATCGAGAGGCCCACCCTTTCGAGAACACCCATGCAATCTGTTGTTGAATGATGTGGTCTTTCAATGCAATTCCCATGGAAGGAGAGAATGATGAAAAGACTTTCTGTAACATGCTTAATCGTGATTTTCCTGGTTCCACTTTGGGTGTCACCTGCTTTCTCGTTTTGGGATGAGCAACAGCTCACCTTTGATACGAATAGAAATCACTCTCTTGACAACAACCTCAACTGGTCTCCTGACTGCAAATGGATTGCTTATGACACAAGGGCTTTGTCAGGTGGAATTGGTAATACGTTGACACTTGAGAAGGTGAACATCGAAACAAAAAGTATCGTCGTCATGTACACTGCCCCGAATGCACTTCCTCTTGATGGATTTGGCCCGGGCACTGCGGCGGTGAGTTTTTTTCCTGCCGGGGACAGAGTTATTGCCATTCGTGGGATCAACGGTGTGCAATACGCGGGTACAGCACGTTTCGGGGCGATGATCAGCCCTACCGATGGAAGTGTGGGAAGTGAGGGTTATGTCATAGCCGATGCCCGGGATGTAACGCCACCATTCACACCCGGCGCATTGCGTGGGGGGACACATCGGCACGAACCAACTGGGGATGGGGTATTGGTGGGCTTCACCTACAATGACCAGATCATGAAAGATCTTGGGAAAGACCTCAGAACCATCGGTGTCACCAAACTGGGTACGCCGGTGGACGTAGATGAGGCACTTGGAAATCTGGATGGCACAGGTTTCACAGTGCTGGTTGTAAAAGTAAAGCCCCAATCGGAGATCACACCAGGTAGTGATGACATCTTCCAGGGTTCTGATGATGCCTGGGTTGGTGAAAAGGGCTATCAGAAACCGGACCAGACCTGGCAACGTGCGCGTGCTTTCATCGGCAAGACTGTCACAAGTACTGGCGGGGTTCGCAACGAGGTGTATATTGTTGATATCCCTGAAGACATCACAGTGGCCGGACCCGATGGGCCGCTTGAGGGAACTGAAACAACCTTCCCGATGCCTCCCGCGGGGACGGTTCAACGCAGGCTGACCAATAGTGAGTCAGACTGTGGTGGAATCATCCGCTGTAGTCTGGATGGCTCCAGGATCGCCTTCACTAGAGGTGGTCAGATCTGGCTGATTTCACCACTTGGTGGTACCGCTGTTCAGGCTACCTCAATTCCCACAGGAGTCTCCAAACCCTGGTGGGATCCAAGTGGCGACTACATATATTGCATCTCAGACAACTCGATTTGGGTGACCAATGTCAGGGAGGGTGATTCCAATTTTGGTGAATCCGAGAGAATCACCGATCCAAATTTATTCCCCGGTCGTGCACCGGATGCATTGTGTGTCTCGCCCGATGGCAAATGGATTGCTTTCAACCGGAAGCTTGATGGTGATGGAGGAACACAAATCAATCAAATCTTTGTGGTGTCGATCCCGGCACCATCAAGGGTCGACAACTGGAGTCTTTTTGAGTAAAAGTCTTCGCTCGGAAGTTGTTGATATTTGGAGGGGAGTGATGTCAAGTAGTTGACTCACTCCCCCACACATATCCGGTATTAAATTAAGCGGTCAACAAACCTGTTGTATCGATTGTAAGAAGCCTCCAGGAATCAATCCTCGACTCGCAAAGCATTTACAGGAAAACAGCAACTGTTCTTGTTGCAGTTGTCACAAATGACTGTCTTGATAATTCTTGAAGGCCTCACGGCTTTTCTCTTTCCTCAGGAAAGTCCAACCCCTGTGTCAGCCATGACAATGAAAAACGCACAAAACGAATCCATTCACGGCGGTGCTTTTCACCCCCTTCAAAGAGCAGACCGATATCACCATCAGGCAAACGGACCATGGATGAATACGATGAAGGGCCATGATGGATGAGCCTCTTGACAGGCCATGTCTGACCTTCATCATAACTCACCCTGACTGTCATCCGGGTCCGCTCCACTACGTTGAATTTTTCACCGGAATTGTCTGGATTTGAGAACAGGATACGCCCTTTCTCATCCGGGCCGGGAAGGCTGTACCTCGCAAGACTTGCCTGGCAGGGACATTCATTCAGCGTGCGGTCCCAGCGAAAGTTGGACCAAGTCCGTCCACCATCCTCGCTGATGGCGACCCCCCGGCAACTCATCCCCATGTCGCCGCGCATGTTGAGCATCAGTTTCCCATCTGCCAGTTCAACTGCCTGACATTCATCAGACAGAACAGATACCGCATCTCCCAATGTCCAGGTCTTGCCATGATCATCGCTGTAAAGAACTCGCGAATGGAATTCTTCCTCGCATTCTTCGTTGGGCTCTCCTGTATAACCCGGGATGACTAACCTTCCGTTTTTCATCTGAAGTCCCACACCTGGGCCGGGATTGAAGGTATCGTCATAATTGGTGATGAACGGACCGATGTCCACCGGCTCGGACCAGGTCTGTCCGTTATCCCGGCTGATCAGCTGGAAATGCTGGTGATGGTTTGTGCTGACTTTATTGGCATTGTCGCATATCAGGATGATCGTGTTGTTGATGTAGTCAATCACCGGGCATGGATTCATGAGTGCCTCGATTCCCTGACCCTGGACAAGAGTCTGCATGGGCAACCAGGTGCGTCCACCATCCAGGCTTCGCCTGAGGACCATATCAGATGGACTCATATCCTCCTGTGAAATTTTACGGGCTTCACAGAAAGCCAGGAGAGAACCATCTGGCGCGATGAGCAGCCCGGGGATCCGGTATGTATGAACTCCCTCTGCCCCGGCGGTGAACACATTCACGAATTCCGGAGTACCGGGTTGTGGCTTCGGAAGTTTTGCCAGCACCACACGGAATCCGATGTCGCTCTTGATGATCGATGGAGTCTCATGATGACGTCGTGAGGACCGGCAATGGCCACCAATACAAAGCCAACTGCCTCCCCGCAGCACACGGTGTTCGGCGGTTGCGGGTCCCACGGGATCAACCGCAATTCCGTCATAATAATAGCCATGCCAGTCCTGGCACCATTCTGAGACATTACCGCTCATATCGTACAATCCCCAGGGATTTGGAGGTAACATTCCTACTGGATGGGCGTATTTTTCCATCGTGATCAGTGTGTTTCCCAGCCACCACGCCTTCTGGTTAATTTCGTCGTAGGCTGGATCATCTCCCCAATAAAATCTTGTCGTGGTTCCCGCACGGCAGGCATACTCCCACTCCGCCTCGGTTGGGAGACGGAAATCCCTTCCTGTGATTGTTGCCAGCCTGGTTGTGAAGGTATGAGCATCTTCCCAGCTGATGTAAACTGCTGGGCTGCGTGGATTTTCACTGACATATCTGTGTCCTTTCCACGGCTCATTCCCCATGACAGCCTGCCACTGCTCCTTGGTCACCTCGTACTTTCCGATCCAGAACCCGTTGGACAGTGTCACTGGGTGTGCCGGTGTTTCTTTGTTGGGATAGGCATCCTGTTCCTTTTTCCTTTGACCCATCATGAATGAACCACCGGGAATCCAGACCAGATCGAGTTGAACTTCCCCAGGAAGAATGATGGTTTCGTTTGCTTTACTCTGGAATCCCAGGTTCGCTTCTGTTGCATTTCCATCAGCAAATGCGGCCAGGGAAATTTCAAACAAGAGAGTAACCATGACCTTGATTATTGTGCTGGCCACACATTCTGTTTTTCGAGGTATCATGTTTGTCTTCATTCCCATTTCACTCACCCTCCATTAACCCCGTTATCAATCCCATGATGGACGAGAACCTGGTATCTGTGAAATCATAGGACTATTGTCCATATTCCCCGGTAAATTGACACCCCCGGCTCTGATGATGCAGTCCATTAGTGGAAGACAGCCTGATATCTCCGGATAACACAATCCTGATTGACTAACAACATGTGTGATCCACAAGAGTCTGACGAGAGCATCGATATAATGGTTTACGTATTCAGTGGTTCTATGGTAGATTGTCCATGTGGAGTTGGAGAGACTATTTTCATGCGTGTCTCGATATCGGTGTGAAAATAATTTATTTATGAGATGAATACAGAATCACCGCTTTCAAGGCGTGTCTCCTTTCTGATTGATTGTTGATCGGTGTACTATGAGGAATGAGGTCCCATTGCAAAATAAGTAAATGCATCTCGCTGAGGAGGTTATTCCATGTGGTGCATTCCATTATTATTGGCTGGTGTGGTGACAAGTACGACCATTGAGGTGGACAATGTCTTTCCCGGGAAGTCATGGGAACAACGCAGTCCTGAATCACTGGGTATGAACGCAAACCTGCTTGATCAGCTGGCTGAACACCTGGGTGGAAGAGGCTGTGTCATCAAAAACGGCTATATCGTGAAGACATGGGGAGATCAAACCCAGATTGGTGACTGGGCTTCTTCGGCGAAACCTGTCTTAAGCACGCTCCTCTTCTTTGCTCTTCAGGAGGGTTTAATTAAGAGTGTAGACCAACCTATTGCAGATTTCGGTTGGAAACTCCAAAAGAAAGACCAGGGAATCACCTTTCGTCATCTTGGAAGTATGAGTAGTGGCTATGCCCGGCCTGAAGGACCTGGGGAGGCATGGGCATACAACGATTACGCGATTCAACTTTACCAGATGACTCTTTTTGATAAGGTCTTCAAAGAGGATGCAAGGAATGTGGCAGAGCACTCCAATCGATTGGGTGTGCTCAAATTCCAGGATGGCTTGACCTTCAGTAAAAAACGCCGCCTGTCCACATCGGTGCGAGATTTCTCACGTATCGTTTGGCTGTGGCTGAACAAGGGACGCTGGGGTGACAAGCAGCTCCTGCCTGCTGAATATTTCAACGAGTATATGAAACCACAAACACCCAAGGACCTGCCCCAGACCCGGAAAGCTGATACGGAAGATTACCTCGAAATCGGTTCATACGGCGGCGATTCTGACCATTTCAGTGATGATGGACCTGGCACGTATGGTTTTAACTGGTGGTTTAATGACACAGGACGAACTCATCCCGACCGCCTCACCTGGCCCAGCGCCCCCCCTGATACGATCATGTCGATAGGAGCAAGAGGAAATAGCAGCGCATTTATTCCGAGTATGAATGCGGCTCTGATTTGTGCGGATGGAAGCTGGAATAATGAAAACACAGATGAAACTCTCCGGTTATTTTCTTTAGCCTGCCGATCAGATCAACCTAAAGTGCAAATTAAGGGCGATCGAGTAAAATGGCAGCCGATCAAATTGCTTTTTGAAGGACCAATGACCGCAGAGAGGGCTGAACCAAACCCCTTCATGAACTATCGATTGACGGTACGATTCACCCGGGATGGCCGTACTGTCGATGTTCCCGGGTATTACGCCGCGGATGGTAATGCGGCAGAAACGGGGGCGAATAGCGGCTCAATATGGAGTGTTAATTTCACCCCCGATGAAGAGGGGATTTGGAACTACGAAACAGAATTCGTAACCGGCATGAAGATAGCCATTTCAGAAAAGACAACCACCGGTGTACCAGTAAGTTTTGATGGAGCTTCGGGATGCTTTGAGGTAAAACCAATCGATTCCAGTGCTCCCGGTTTTTACTCTAAGGGTATGTTGCGTGCGCAGGGTCATCGCTATCTCCAGTTCGCTGAGACTGGTGAGTATTTCCTAAAAGGTGGCACGGACAGCCCGGAAAACCTGTTGGCCTATTCTGATTTTGATGGAACCAAGCCCACTCACAAATATGGACCTCACGCGGCTGATTGGCGTCAGGGTGATCCTCAATGGCAAAATGGCAAAGGTAAGAATCTGGTTGGCGCTCTTAATTATCTGGCGTCAAAAGGCATGAATTCGGTCTATTTCCTGACCATGAATGTGGGTGGTGATGGAAAGGATGTGTGGCCATGGATTGATACTGACGAAAAGGGCCGTTTTGATTGCAGTAAACTGGACCAGTGGGATATCATCTTTACACATATGGATAAGCTGGGACTGCTAATGCATGTCGTGACTCAGGAACAGGAAAACGACCAACTACTAGATGATGGAAACCTTGGCGATGAAAGGAAACTATACTACCGCGAGCTTGTTGCAAGATTTGCTCATCACCCGGCTGTTGTCTGGAATCTTGGGGAAGAGAATACCAATACAGACGAACAGCGTAAATCCTTTGCAGCCTATATCCGTATGTTGGATCCCTATCGTCATCCAATCGTGGTCCATACATTTCCTAGTCAATATAACAAGGTCTATGATCCTCTCCTTGGTTTCCCTCATTTCGATGGACCATCACTGCAGATGGGAGATATGAGGAAAACCCACGAGGAGACCCTCAAGTGGGTGATTCTCTCCGGGAAAGCCGGAAAGCAGTGGTTTGTCTGCCAGGATGAAATTGGGCCACCCAGTGTTGGAGTAAAGCCTGACAATGAGGATCCGGACCATTCTGATGTGTTGCGTCATGCGTTGTGGGGTAACCTGATGGCGGGTGGTGCCGGGGCGGAATGGTTTTTCCAGAGCGATCTCCATACTGAAGACTGGAGAACAAGGGACAGGCTCTGGGAGAAGACCTTTTTCGCTCTCAACTTCTTCCAAAAACATCTCCCCTTTGCAGAGATGCAACCCCGTGACGACCTGGTGGCGGGAGAGGGTTCCTGGTGTTTGGCAAACGCTGGCGAGATTTATGCAATCTACACCTCTTCTCCGGATAATTGCCAAATGCTGCTGGGTGAAGGGAATTACCGTGTTGACTGGTACAACCCAGTGAATGGTGGAGACCTGATTCCAGGTGGTTCAATTGTGGGTGGAGGAGAACGCACATTTGGTCATCCGCCACATAATAGGTCTGAAACTTGGGTGATCCTGTTGCGGAAATTACGAGCTGGACAAATGGAAAACGAAAAGGGTATTGTTGATCTTTCTACCGAATACCCTGACCTGAATGTACATCCTGAAAAGCCTTGACTTTTTTTTTAATCCTTACAGATGGCATATATTTACTATTGACCTTTGCTTAGCTAACAGCCTGTTGAAAATGGGTGTAACCATGGATTTCCGGGAAAACGGAAATCCACAACCTCATAGCAAGAGCGAGTTTTTCGACAAGCTGTTAGCTGTGAAAGGGTCAATAATAGAATAATTCCACCAATCCGCATCCATGCCATAAATTGGGTTCGATTTTGTGAGTTTGGGAAAAGAAAACCCTATCGATAATAAGAGCAAGTTGTGATGGCGGATTTTATTTCTTGACGATATTGGTCGCCAATCTCTTCGGCTGATAAGTCTCTCGCGAAAAACTTGAACTCGTCCATCTGTCCGGAAAAGTATTGGCTTTTCAGAAAGTGAGGATTATAGCCGATACTGATTTCCTTGGCATTTGTTTCCAAAAGGGGATGAATTGAGATTTGTTCAATTGCCGAACCGTTCAGGTATAGTTTGAATGAATTATTATCCTTGACTACAGAAATATGATACCAGCAACTGTTTTTCAGTTCATAACCTGATGTCAAGCAGGTTGTGTCTTGAATAATGCCAGCGTAGAGAATATTCCCGGTGATGAAAATTGTCAGAGGATCGTCATTCAGAGCACTGCGCGCTGAGACGATCGGCAAGCGGAAACCATCGGAAACAACCTCAGGATCCATTTCCTTAAGGCGAATCCATACGATAAATGTATAGTTTTCAATCGGGAAGTATGGAAGTCCATAACGAAGCCGGGAGGATTGACCATCAAATAGGATCGCACTGTCTTCGTTTCCGTTCCGATCGACCGCGGGTAAAGTTCCTGACTCTTCGAGAAGTTGACCTGTCTCAGGTGTTCCATCTCCATCAAGTGGTGATGCCAGAGCTAGTGCTTCTTCTCCCAACGACTTAATCCAAAGTTGACGGCGTGCACTGTTGATTTCCTGAAAGAAGGGAAGGGTGGATCCCATCTGGTCCATGGCAATAAGTGAGTCCCCTTTCCACATCATGTCTATTTTCCGGCCATTGAGGATTTCGCTTGTTTCGTATACCGGGAGAGGAAATCCGATCGAAATCACCTTGTTCAAGGGAGGATTCGATACCTTAAGATAATAGTCCAATAGGGTCGTTGAGAGTAGGACGCCTTCGGAATGGACAGTGATTGTGTCACGATCTACCCAATCTGAAAGGCGTACATATAAATGACCAGGGGATTTGACAACAATATTGAAATTATTTCCGTTTGGATATGGCGAGGTTACGGCTATGTCGTCATTCTCGAAACCGAAAAGAAGGTTCACATAATGATCTCCATTGATCCTCCTACAGCAATTCAATTTTATTTCCGCAACCTGAGCGATTCCTCCTGCCACGATGTCGAAAAAGAAGGCTCCATTGAAATAAGGATTCCTGGTTGCAAGATGCCCGTAGGGAGCGGGGAAACCATAGGCTCCCTTGCTGCGTCCCTTGACATTATAATAAGCATCGGGAGTTGGCGGATTTACATTATCGGGAACAAAACTGTTATCAAGGAGCTGGGTTGGCAGGAGGTGGGCTCGCGTATATCGTTCAGCATCCTGATAGTATTGGGGAAATCCCCAATCTCCAAGGTGGAGTGCGGTGTGAATGATTTCACAGGTGTTATTGATTTCTCCGACATCGCTATTCATGCTTAAACGTTCTGGGTACCACCCTGTCTGGCTTGAATGTTCCTTCAGCCCATTATCGTAGAAGGCGCGGACACGTTCTTTCATAATGGGATCGTTTGTCACGGTTGCAACCTGTGCCAAAGCGCTCATCCTGCCGACGATCTCAAATCCATGGTCTCCTCCTGAAATACTTCCATCGGCAGGGAAATCATAGGCCATGTGAATCCCTCCAAAGATTGAGGAAATTTCATAGGCCAGAGAGGAACCGGTCACTTGCTGGTAACGGGATATTGACCAGGTTGCGAAAGGAAAGGAACGGACATTGGATGAACTTGGGCCAGGCCATGCAGGAGAACCTCCTGTGCCTCCACCGATTAATCCGAATTTCTGTTGGAAAGCAAGCCAACTGAACCCGGGATTTACAAAATAGGAATTATAATTCGACAGAGATTCATTAAAGTACTCGATTGCTGTCGAATCATTCCGAAACTGAACAAGGCCCAGTAACCCTCGCATCCCTGCGCCATTATTGAAGATCCAACAGGTGTTGAAGGGCCCACCAATCGTGGAGGGATCCGCGGGGATTCCACGCACGAGGTTATATGAATCAAGTAAAACAGTTCGGTATTTTTCAAAGACAACGGGATCAAGAGGTTGTCCAAGTGCCTTTTCAGCCATGAGGAGAGCATATAAGGCTCTGCCTGTTACATTTCCTACGCTCAATTGGGAATGGAACTTCATTTGTGGCCGGGAAAGGACCCAGCATTCGAAGTAAGGTATGTTCCGATCCTGGGGATTCAAGATGTTCGACATACAGTGTATTCCCCATTTGAGCGCCAGATCCAGGTCCGTAGTATTAACTTCCAGTGGTTCGCTTCCTAATGATCCAGTTGACGGGAAAGACAATACCAGAAGAAAACATCCGTATAAAAGAACTGCATTCAAAAGCTGCTGACTGGTTTTGGGATAATGGCCTGCAGGTGCTGTGAAAGCCGTTACAAGTGATATTCTTTTCATCGTTCTCCTGCTCATTTACTGATTCGACGAAACCTAACCTTTCAGGCCGCTCATCACCATTCCCTGGATGAAATAGGTCTGAAAGACGAAAAAAACGATAAGGCAGGGAAGAAGAACCATAGCTGAGGCCGCCATCAGGGTGTGGAGATAAACACCACCGTAAAAGTAATTCTGGTAGAAGCTGAGTGCCAGTGCAAGGGTACGTTTATTTTCGCTGGAAACATAAATCAGTGGACCCATGAAATCATTCCAGGCTCCCATGAAAGAGAAAATCGTGACTGTGATCAGGGCTGGCCTGGAAAGTGGCAATGCGATATGACGGAAAGTTGCAAAGAACCCGCATCCATCAATTCGTGCGGCATCCTCAAGTGCGCTTGGGAGTCCCTTGAAGAATTGCCGGAAAAGAAAGATAAAGAAAGCATTCCCGAAAAAGGCTGGAATGTAGAGTGGCAGGAGAGTATCGATCCATCCAAGATACACGAACAGAGTGAATGTCGGGATCATGGTCACTTGTACGGGTAACATCAGGGTGGCAAGGGACAAGAGGAAAAATGTATCACGTCCTTTCCAACGGAGCCTGGCGAAGCTGTAGCCAGCCAGCGAGCAAGAAAAAAGGCTGCCGGTAATTGTCAGTGCAGTCACCCAGATCGTGTTCCAGAGATATTGGAGGAAAGGCCACTCGACAATCACATCCCGGTAGTTCTCCCAACGTGGATGGTCCGGGATCCATTTGGGAGGATAAATAAAAACTTCTCCAGCATCTTTGATTGATGTACTGAGCATCCAGACAAAGGGCATGAGAAAGGTTGCTGCCCCGAGAATGAGGAGGAGATAGGCAACCCAGTCTCCAAAGGTGCGGAGTGGTCCTGTTGATGGAGCAGGTTCGTTTGGGGAATAGTCCTTAGTCCTCATAATATACCCAGTGTTTTGCAAGTAAGAAATTCAGGAGAGTCAGGCCAAACACGACCAGAAAGAAAAGCCATGCCAGCGCCGAGGCATATCCCATCTGGAGCCACTCAAAGGCATTCCTGTAGACATACAGAACAAACATCAGAGTGGCATTGGCCGGGCCACCATTGGTCATGATGGCAGCCTGAGTGAAAACCTGGAAGGAACCGATAACTCCCATGATGATGGTGAAAAAAAGAACTGGAGAGAGCATCGGAAGTGTCACATGCCGGAAAAGGTTCCATCGTCCTGCACCATCGATCAAAGCCGCTTCGTAGAGATAAGGAGGGATCGTCTGCAGACCGGCCAGGTAGATGACCATCGCCCCACCGATCCCCCAAAGGCTCATCAGGATGAGGGCGGGAAGTGCCCAGACTTCACTGGTCAGCCAGCCAGGTGTTGGCAAGGAAAAAAACCTGAGAATTGTATTGGCAAGACCAAACTCTGGATTGTAAATCCACTGCCAGAGCATCGCGACAGCGACGCCGGAAATGACAGATGGGAGATAGTAAATGGTCCTGAGAATATATCGCCCAGGACAAGGACGATTCAAGCCAACAGCGATCAGCAGAGCCAGGGACAGACCCAGAGGGACACTGACAATGGTATAGAGAGATGAGACCATCAGTGATTTTCGAACAAGGGGGTCATCAAAAATCAGCTTGGTGTAGTTTCCAAGACCTACCCACTCAGGAGGTGAAAGCAGGTTCCAGTCAGTCAGGCTGATAAAGAAGGATGCCACTACAGATCCTCCAACAAAAAGGAGAAGTCCCAGGATCCATGGCAAGACAAACAGGATACCGGCGACTTGTTCTTTCGTCCTGAGCTTTTGCAATGTCAATTGACTCCTCCACGTTGAAGGATTTCATCCACCTTGGGGACGATCACATTGACACACTCGGTTGCGGATTTCTGGCCCAGCCAGAAGAGGTCCAATTCGACAGGTAACAATGTCTCACATATTTTTTGTGCCTCCAGATGTAACACATCTCCAGGACGAGCTTTCTTGATGTCCGCGATACGGCATTCCGCATGGTTTTCAGGTACACCCTGTGGATGCCAGAAACCGGGATCGCGAGCCAGTCCTTCGCGTGATGGAATCCACAACGCGAAATCACCGAGCATCCTTTGAGCTTCCGGGCTTTGGTAATATTTTACCAGCTCCCAGGATTCCTCCGGGTGTTTAGTGTCCGCCTTGATCCCATGCCCACAGATCCTGACTGCAACCGCGAATTTCTTTCCCCGGGGTACCGGGGCCATTCCCCAGGAGAAACTTTTGATGCTGCGGAATTGTTCGATCATCCAGCTGCCTTCGATTTCCATCGCGATCTTTCCGGTCATGAAATCTCCACCCAGTGCACCTGCCTGAACCGGGTTTGGACTGGCATGATCCTTGTGGATCAGATCCTGGAGGAAGGTAAGAGCCTCGAGTGCCTGAGAGGTTCCCAGGAGGCATCTGGTGGGTGTAACCATCCGATCAAACAGTTCTCCTCCATTCTGCCAGACGAAATTCAGCCAGAATCCCCACCAGGGGGAAAGATTCGTTCCAAACTGGAGTGGCCTTTCCCCCTCAAACAGTGTCAGCTGTATGGCTGCTCTTCTGAAAGTTTCCCAATCCCAGTTCTCATCGGGATAGGCGATCCCGGCTTTATCAAAGATGTCCTTGTTGTAGTAAAGGTGAAAAGTGACCGGGCCAAGGGGGCAGATCAGTGTTTCCCCATGATAGGAATATGACTCCTCACAGTACTTGATTAAAGAATCGTCTTCTCGCAGAAAGTCCTTTCTGGTTTGTCTCTCACTCTCGATAAAGGGACGTAGACTGAGAAGGCGTTTGTTTTCATACAAAGCAACAGCTTGCCATGCAGTGAGCCACATCACATCCGGAGCCACCCCGGCCGCGTTCAGGATCTGAAGCTTTGTGTTGTACTGAGCACCCGGGATATGCATGATCTCGACATTAATATCCGGGTGCGACTCCATGAAAGCTGCGACAATCCGCCTGTTTATGGTCATCTCCTCTGGGCTTCCCCAGGTGGAGAACTTGATGGTCACGCTCCTTGGATGAGAGAGAAGATCAATGGAATCTCGTGAACACGAGCTCAAGCATGCCGCCAGGATGACAATAACTGGAATACCAGTCTGTGTTGCAGCAGACTGGCCTGACCTTCCCATATCCGCTACGAGCCCTCTCATGACCCAATTCTAGTATTGTTTTCCTTGGCATACAGCCTCTCGCACATGAGCATGGCCAAAGAATGGCAGGAAAATCCCTGTGGGATCCATGGCGATAACCTGGTTTCCCTTCCAGTTGACCCGATAGGATCGACCATTGATCCACTCCTCGGACCACCTGTGACTGGAATGAAAGTCTACGTGAAAAACCGCTGGGCCTTTTCCAAGCAGAAGGTAACCATTATCGAAGCGTGACGGAATCGGTTTTTCAAGTTGACTTGCCTTGATGCTCCGATGGTCGACCCAGTTTGGAATTCGAATCTTGCAGAACTGGTTAGTGAGTACCTCAATGGTGATTCGATCACCAGCTGGAAATAGCGATCGAACAATGATTTCGGGTGAGGTATGATCAACGAGCAGATTAACGGTCAGGTCCAAACTCTTGTCGATTACCTTGTTGGCAACCATGCACAAAGCCTGCACTCCTCCACAGGTGATGTCGAAGTTAAAATTGAGGAAATCTGTACCAAGTGCCTGATGTCCATAGGGGGCTGGAAATCCAAATGCACCGCGTACCCTTGAGGGAATATCTTTTTCGAAATCACCCGCCGGGTCGCTGACTTGTTGAATCCAGTCCGTATCCAGTAATTGTGAGGGAATCACATGCGAGCGGAGCATCAGTTCCACATCCTCATAATAGTGAGGAGACTCCCAGCAAGCCAGATGAAGTCCTGTCTGCATGATATCGCCTGTGTTGTTGATTTCGCCCACATCAAGATCGTTTTCCAGATTCTCCTTGGACCAGCCCAGTGTAGACATGATCTTTCCATCAAAAGTCCCCTTATAAAGAACACTGACCTGTGTTTTCAGGTTCGTTTCATCGAGAACCTCCGCCAGGAGGGCAAGTGAACTGATGGTTGAAGTGATGGAGTGAACATGCCATCCAGCCTTTTCATTGGCCCGGCCTTCCTTGTCGAAGCACTCACGCAGCACGGCAAAACGGAACCTTTGTGCCAGGTCCAACGCCTGCTCGTTTCCCGTTGTTGTGTAGTATTTGACGAGTGACCCGATCAGTCTTCCTGATGTGGAGGTCAGGTACCTGTCATGCCGGACTACATCACCGAGTGGAAGATACTCCTCGTAGGTTGACCATCTCCCGCGATTCCAGGAGCCATCGGGATCCACAAGGCCAGAGAGACGCTGTATCATCCTGTCACCAAAAGCGCGTGCCTGTTGGTCATCACGGAACCGGACCAGCGCATTTAATCCCTGCAAGCCTTCACGCAGATTGTGGAAAGCCACCCGTTTCTGGTGCAGTTTTTCATCATAATATCCATTCAGCCCATCCTCACCGGCAAATGAAGTCAGCAGAGCGGATCGATAATCTTCTACAACAGTTTCATCAATTTCGATGGGAAAAGTATTCTCAGCAAGCAGCAGCGCATCCAGAGCACGGCCCGGCATGTGGGATATATCAAAGAAGGGGATATGGTAGAAATGAGGGCGTGAAGCCAGGAGCGCAACCCCAAAGTAGGGAATCCTGCCCTTGTCAGGATCAAAAACCTGGGATATGTTGCCAACTGCAGCCTTTACGGTTTCCGAAAGATGGACGATTGCCATACCGGTCATCCTGTTATTGGAATGAGCGAGCTTCTTGCTCACTTGTGACTGTCATCTCAAAAAAATACTCACTGATATGTTTTCCATGTATCGACGATGGATGGAATGAAGATCTCCTTGAAGAAGGGGAGAGGACAAGCCATCTGATTCATCGCCGCGACAGAATCCCCACGCCAGAGAATTGTAATCTGCCTGTCATTGATCGTTTCTGTTTCGAGCCTGAAGGGAATGTCCATCTGGATCGTGAATGTATCTCCAACAGGCAGGTCAGACAGGATCAGGAAAAGACCCTCAAACTGTTTCTCGGGCGTATTTTCGAGGCCGGTAACTTTCAGAGTATCCCGGTTAACCCAGGAGGGTAGTCTCACATGCAGGTCACCGCCCACCCGGAGCGTGACCTCAACTGCATTTCCATTGGGGTAGGGGCCTTTTACCAGGATCTGGCTATTATCCTGATCAAAAAGCATGAGCAGGTAATGGTTCCCATCCTGAAACTTGTAGGAATGCTTAATAACTTCTGAAAGCGAAAGTGCCCCTCCAGCCACGATATCCATGTGAAAGGCACCCTGATGCCTGGAGTTCTTGGTTGCGATGTGACCATAGGGCGCGGGAAAACCGAATGCTCCCTTGGTCCGCTCCTTGATGTTATCTTTTGAATCATTCAGGTCGGAGTGTGCGGCCACGAAGGAATTGTCCAACAGCTGGGATGGAAGCAGGTGAGCACGAGTGTACCGTTCGGCATCTTCATAATATTCAGTCCATCCCCGGTCGCCAAGAATCATGGCGGCTTCGGCGAGTTCTCCAGTTGTGTTTACCTCTCCGGTGTCACTCTGGCTGCGAGTATTTTCTGGCACCCATCCGGTTGAGCTGCGAACAACTCGAAGTCCATTATCGTACCGGGCCCGGGCCCGGTTCATCATGGTCGCATCCCCTATCTCAAGCGCAACTCTGGCAAGCGCATTCATCTCGCGGGTTGGGCCTAACATGAAAAATGTATTGGCGGGTAAAGAACCATCCTCCGGGAATTTCAGTGACATGAGGTTATTCGCATAGATCTGGCACATTTCGAGAGATGGGGCGTATCCAGTTGCCTGATAGTATTCCAGGAAGGCGAGAACACAGGTGGAGTCAGTTCCATAGCCGGGACTACCCTGTGGCCAGCCCTGTCCCAGTATGCCTCCTGTAGTGGGAAGATTGAAATGTTCCCGGAAGGCAGCCCAACTATAGCCGGCGTCAACAAAATAAGTTTTGAGATTCGCGATTCCTTCCTCCATCAGGTCCCCGGCGGCTGTGTCGTTACGGTATTTGACGAGGGCAGCCAGGGCGCGCATGGCATGGCCATTGATTGCCCAGTAGGTGTTATAGGGTGCACCCACTGCATCGGGAGCCGCGCAGACACCCGGTACGGGGCTGAACGAATCAAAGACCACCTGCCGGTAACGTTCGATTACCAATGGATCGACTGGCAGGCCTGTGGCAGCTTCTGTAATCAAGAGGGCCTGTAATATCTTTGCCGCGTTGACCGGCACACTGTAATAGGCGTTGTATAGCATGTAGGGAGGGTTCTGAAGCACATAACAGTCGAAATATGGAATGTAGCGGTCCTGAGGATTCTGAACATTAGACATGCAATGAATGCTCCATTGCAAAGCGAGACGAAGATCATGATCGTTTATTTGTACTGGATCGACAGCATGTGCGCCCATTGGAAATCCGGCAGCACTGATGACAATCAGCCACTTCACGCATCCTGCAGGGTTGTCCCCCCATGAGAAAATCCCCCACTCCAAATGAAGACCTTTTCCCCGGGTGGAGAGAGCGGATCCTTGGTCAATGACTTGCGAGGCCTTTCTCATCCCGGTGTACCCGAATTCCTTTAAGACTGGGGCGGCATCAATCGTGTGGCTCACGCTTGATGCCCAAACCAAAACTGGTTCAGAACTGATAACCTCTCCCTCCAAAGTATTTCAGGTCGCCATTACTGTCCGTTCCATTGGTTGGATTATATGGGATAGGTCCTTGAGGTGGACTCAAACGGGCTCCACTGAAACGATCATTATCACGGTCAGGTCCCCAGCCACGCATCTGGTAAGGTGCGCGAATCATTCTTCCCTGTATATCGTAAAACTCGATGAGTGCTCCTTGGGCCAGGTCATCATAAAGGAAGTAATCAAAGGTTCTGAACTCATTGTATGGCGGCTGTTCGCCATTGCCATTAAAGATGTCATCGGGGACGATAGACATGTACTTCACTGGTGTAGTCAAAGGGACAAGTCGTTGGAGGTAGCTTTTGAAATTTCCCGGTGTCTTGTTGATGACTCCGGAGATGTACTGCTGGTAATCACCGCGATAAGCCTCGAGTGCTGTCGCCACTGACCTCATATCAGCATAATTGCGTGTTATTTTGGCGCGTACTTGAGCTGAAAGAAAGTTGGGAAGCGCAATCGCGATCAGTATGAGAATAATGGCGATGACGATCAGCAACTCGATCAGGGTAAAACCACGGCGGGACAACACGATTAGAACCTCCTTCTGCATACAACTCTTTGACTTGGGAAAAAACTGGCTGGAAGTGGGGAGGGTGATCAAACCGGCCCACTTCCAGCCAGCAAAAGTTCAATAAAGTGACCAGTTACCAACCGAGGATGCCGGACTTGATTTTTGGTATGCACCGATGTCCGGAGTTGTGCCGCGTGGATTTCCCTCCACATCAGTGGCGATCCCCAGGTTCAAACCAGCAGCGATTGCGGGTGACCCCTCCTGTAGATGCAGGTCACCAGTTGCCTCGGGGTCGACAAACAATGGGTAGTTTACCTGCGCGGTGTTGTATGTGTAATGGGCGCCGCGGGTGACATTGAGAATGCTTGTCGAGAAATCCCTCGCATTAGCCGAGTTGAAGATGGAATAGTCAACATCGTAGGAAATCGATGTGGCCGAGCCGTATGTCGGCGAGACCTCCCAGGAGAATCCATTCGGTGTCCGCAAGATTGAGTTCCGGATTGTGGCGGTTGGATTGTGGATTGTCAAACGTTGAGCCATCACCGAGTCGTTAATATTATTCACGCTGCAATGGTGCATGGTGATATTTCCACACGGCTCATGGATGTAAACACCCTCATTCGCGAAAACTGCAATGGCAACGTTCTCAAGAAGAATATTGGAGTTGTAGCCGAGGAACAGGCCAGTCCCCGCCCGATAGGCAGTCAGATCGTTGATCATCTCACAACGGCGAATAATGAGGTTGGCTGGGCCTGTATTCGAATCCGGATAGGCATTGGTGAAAATACCATGTCCCGTCCAGTCGTTGAAGGTGCAATCCTCAAAGAGTACCGTGCTGTTGGGTGCCCAGTTGGGGGAATCAAAACGCAGAGCGATGCCGTATTCACCACCAAAGTGTGTGAAGGTGCAGTGCTGAACGGTCAGGTTGCCCATGCGATTCTGCGCGGCGCTGGGAGTTCCAGTTTCATTAGCCATGAGACGGATCGGATGACCGATATTCGAGAAGTTGCAATTCTGAATGGTCACGCCCGCATATCCGAATGTGCTGGTTACGCCACCTATCTCCACACCTGATGAAGCGTTTCCATTACCGAAATCACGCGGTGTTGCATCATGCAGGTTACAGTTCGTGAGGGTGGGTTTGCCACCGTTATAGACGTCGATGATCCTCCCGGCGCCAAAAAGGTCAAGGTGATCCATAACAACCGTGGCTCCCTCGTAGACGGAGACACAGGCACGGTATTCGATGCCGTTATTGGCACTCATATCCACGGAGAGATTTTTAAGAGTGATATTCGAGGATTGATTGGCAATGTAGATGCCCTGATTCACCGCATTGGAGGCGGAAATCTTGACCACCGCGGGGGTTCCCGCGGCTGGTCCTTGCAGAGTCAGATTGCTTCTGCCAATGATCCCAACCCAATTGTCGTAATCACCAGCGGCGATATCGATTGTATCACCGTTGTTCGCGGCAGCTACCGCATCTGAAATAAGTGCAAAGTCATAGGTGGGTGGCCCGGCTGGCCCCACCGTCACTGTCGCTGCGAATCCGGGAGCAGCTCCAAACGCCAACACCAATGCCCCTATCCAAACACCTCTTCGACCGATCATTATTCGTACTCCTTAGCCAAGGGTTTTCTCCCGTCGTGCGGGATACGGTCCACCTCTGATGGACAACTCTACCAGGCACCTCGCATGCAAAACGTGAACGTTAATGTTCTGGAATTATGTTTATCGTTCCTGTTTTGGATGTCAAGAAGAAATCCCGAAAATCTTCGAAATCAACCTTGAAAAGTTTCATAACCATCGTAAAATGAATAGGATAATGATTAGTCCCAACTGGATGAGGGCTTTCTTTCAAAAGGTGGATACTCATGGGAATCGACCTACTGAGGCTTGGATAAAACCTTGGAAAAAGTCAAAAAGAGAATTAACGTTTAGCACATTCTCATAGGTTTTTTCCATATTACCCATCTGAGAGAGGCTGTTTCCAATAATCCGTGGAGAAAGGTATTTCGTTGATATCAACAATCAGGAGGGATTTTAGGAGGATTATTTGACTCGATGGTTTTTCTCCCTGTGTTGACAACGTTAATCTCCCTTAAGTAATGTATTCCCCACACACATCAGGAAGAGCTGTTCCGAGGACCACGGGAAACGTTTTTTTGGAAAGTCATGCGTAGGACCCTTAAAGATATTGCCAATGAAGTGAATCTCTCGGTAAACACCGTTTCTCGAGCCTTACGGGGTTTTCCGGGAGTCAGTGAGGAAAACCGGCGTCGTATCCAGCAACTGGCAAAGACATATAACTATGTTCCTTCCAGGGATGCCCGGAACCTCGTTCTTCAGAGTTCTCAATCCATTGGAGTTCTTGTTCCTGACTTGAGGATCCCTTACCTGGGAGAGATCACCTCTTTTCTTCAGCAAGCCCTCCAGGAAAAAGGCTACTTCAGTTACGTTCTGACCACATCCGACAACACCGAGCAGTCAAGTAAATGCGCCGAATCCCTCGTGGAGCGACGGGTGGATGGATTGATTTCCATGACCGTTCTGACTCCCCAAACCATCGAAATGCTTCGATATCACCGAATCCCCCTGTTGTATCTGGTGGTTTATGGGGGAGAGCTCCCATTGCACTTTGTTGGGTATGATGATGAAGTTGGGGGATGCCTCGCCGCCAAGCACCTGATCGATATTGGGCACAAGAGGATCGCCTATTTCACAGGGAACTGGGAGACTGATTCGTTTCGTACACCACGCTGCCAGGGATTCCTGAGAGCCATCAGGGAATCGAATGGGGCAGTCCAGCCTCTGCTGTTTCCCCATGTCTATGCGGACACTGCCAAAGCGGGATACGCCTGCTCACGCGAGATCGTAGAACGGATTCGTAGCAAAGAGGTTCAGGCTGTCTTTTGTGTCTGTGATGCAGTGGCACTCGGACTCATGCACAGGCTCTATGAAGAAAAGATCCGGGTGCCTGAAGATGTTTCGATCATCGGCTATGACAACATCGAGATGGCCGAGTTTTCCACCCCACCTCTAACCACAATCTGGCAAGATGCCGAGCGGATAGCACGTCTTGGAACTATGTTGATTCTCCAGATGCTCGGTTCAGAAGAAGACTGGGACAAAGTGCGTCAGCAGGTTTTCCTTGAACCCACGCTGATTCTGCGCAAATCCACCCAATACACATCGTCTTCATCCCCAACAGTATAATCCCCCTGTTCGCCAACTTGACAGGTTTTTCCTTCTTGGCTCATCAACCGATAACCTGCACCCTGTTCGGCCTTGATATAGCAGTGCTTCACCGCCTTTTCTTCGAGTCCGTTTGTGGATTCCCGCTTTCGCGGAGTTGACGAGACAAGCAAATTTCCTCGTAAATCGTCTTTCCCGCGAAAGCGGGAATCCACGGTTGCCACTCTTTTCAACAGGCTGCTATCCCTTGATCGCTCCAGACGCAAGGCCGCTGATAAATTCTTTTTGAAGAAGGAAGAAAAGAAAGATAACAGGCAGCACGGATAAAAGGGTTCCTGCCATGAGCGTGCCATATTCCTGTGAATAAACGCCCACCATCTGGTTGAGACCGATGGGGAGAGTGAAACGATCCTGAGAGTGAAGAATGATCTGGGGCCATAGAAAACTGTTCCATGCTCCCATGAACGAAATCAGTGAGAAAGCCCCGATCATGGGACGTGAGACAGGGAGTGCGATGTCCCAGTAAAGGCGGAATTCACTACAGCCATCAATACGTCCGGCGAACAACAGGTCATCAGGTATGTTCATCATGGATTGACGGAACAGGAACATTCCGAACACACTCACACCACCTGGCACAATGAGCCCCATGTAGGTGTCCACAAGACCCATGTTGAAAATCAGCTCATACAAAGGTGCCATGAGGACCTGCGAGGGTATCATCATGGTGCCCAGCATCAGCCCCATCACGAAACGTTTTCCCTTGAAATCATATTTGGCGAGCGCAAATCCACCAAGTGATGAAAAGAAGAGTTGGATGGTCACAGTAGTTCCTGCAACGAAGCAGCTATTCATGAAAAAGCGTAGGAAACGAACATCCTCAAAGAGCTGCCTGAAATTATGGAAGTCGATTTTTGGAATTAAGGTGAGAAGCCAGATCCCGATGGAAGTGATCCCTCCCCCTGGCCCCATTATTTTCTGGATAGCTTCATCATCCATGAGGGGGGCAAAGAACACATAGTGAAAAAGATCGTCAGGTCCCTTGAAACTGGCCGCAACCAGCCACAAGAGGGGAGTCAGCATGATGACAGCGCTGAAGATCAGGGCGGAATAGAGCAGGACCAGAAAAAAGGCCTTCTTCATGCTAATCCTGCCTTTTCCACATGCCAGTCAGGTGGATTTGAAGCATGGAAATCAGAAATACGAGGATAGCGAGAGTCCATCCGATGGTTGAGGCAAAACCGAGGTCTCCGTTTACGAAACCATTCATATAAAGATACATCACGATGGTCAGACCGGCTCCATCAGGACCTGCGCCGTTGCCAAGCATGACAAAGGGTAATTCAAAAAGCTGAAAGGATCCAATCGTGGCCAGGATCATGACAAATACGGTCACCTCGCGAATGCCTGGCAAGGTGATATGCAGAAAACGCTGAAATGGATTGGCCCCATCAACGTAGGCCGCATCGTAGAGATCGAGATCGACATTCTGTAGCGCAGCCAGGAAATAAATCATGTTGAATCCGACATACATCCAAAGTGAAGTCAGGATCAGGGCTGGCATGACAAGGGAGGAGTTTCCCAGCCATTTGGTATCAAGATCGAGCCCAATCAGAAAATGCAATGCCCGGTTCAACAGGCCGAAGTGAGGGACAAAAATAACAGAAAAAAGGACTCCCACGAAAACTTGTCCAACCAGGTGGGGAGAAAAAAAAGCAAACCGGAAGAAATGACGTCCACGAACTCCACCCTGGTTCAGAAGCAGGGCAAGTCCCAGGCTCATGGGAAGTTGAACCAAAACGGAAAAGAAGGTAAAGATCGAAGTGTTGAAGACAGCCTTGTGGAAGTCAGGATCGGAAAGAAGGAGACGGAAATTTTCAAGACCCACAAAAACATGCGACTTGGGACCATCCGTGATATAAAAAGCCAGGATGAGACTTTTTACAAGAGGATAAAGTCCAAAAGTCAAAAAGAGAATCAGGAAAGGGGAAATGAAAAGATAAGGGGCATACTTCTTCCGGCTGGCATTGGAGATCAATTCAATCTTCATTGTGGTTAAAATCGATTCCGAGCCATGAAAAATCGTACTGAATCGGCAGCCTCTCTGAGAGTCCTTTCGGCAAAACCTTCAAAACCCGTGGGTCCATATGAACGATAATAGGCGGCGCAGGAAGACACAGCCTCACCCAGTTTCTGTTTTGCCGTGCTGACATACGGACTTGTATACTGGGGAGGGACTTCCTCGGCAAGGTTGACATACATGCGTCCAACCGGCTGACCAGACCAATAAGGATCAGGACGGTCAAACGAGGAATGGGTCCAGGCATCTTTCAATGGAGGTATGATGTTGGTCTCCTGGAATCGCTGCGCAAGTTCATCCGGCTGAAGGTATAACTGCTCGGCGGCCTGCAAGGCCAGATCCCTGTGGGGAGATTTCTTGCTGATCGCAAGCATGGTTCCCCCTTGGGTGCTGGTTCTCCTTCCACCTGGAAACGCAACGGGCAGGGGACGGAGAGCCATTTTTCCGGCTACCCGGGGGACATATATCTCCGTGGTTTTGCTTCTCCAGTCCGGGCAGAGAAATGTGAGAAAGTAACCTTTTTCCAATGCCTGTGTAAACACGCGTCCCGCGGCCAGGTCGGTCCCGATACGGTCTGGTCCAGCCACCAATGGAATATACCATTTCAGTGTCTCCAAGCCGATCTCATTGTCGAAGATGAGTTCGCCATCCTCGTTGAAATAACCTCCTCCGCGTTGAAAGAGGAACATCTCCAACTGCGATGAATTGCTGTCAGAAAGCTCAATGGCATACCTCTGATCAGGAACTGTCAGTTGCCTTCCCAGCGCAATGAATTCCTCCCAGGTGTTAATTTCTGTCAGGTCCACTCCCATCTCTTCAAATAAGTCTTTGCGATAGGCCAGCATGACAGGGCAAACAGCCTTGGGGAGACCATAAATGCACCCCCGGTTGCTGTATGGTGCCAGACGGGAATGGAGAATCCGCTGGTAGTAACCGCTTGATATGAGCCATGGTTTCAGATCGAGGAATCCAACCTCCTCGAGTGGTCCTCTGAAGAAAGTTCCTGCGGAGCTGATCTCCACCTCGGCAAGGTCAGGAACATCCAGGTCTGCCCAGAAGGCCGCTCGGAGGCGGTGGGTCACTGCATCCGGGTGAACAAGCTGCAGGTCAACGCTTACCCCGGGATGGGCAGACTCAAATGCTGAGATCACCTTTTTATACGAGTTCAGGTGGGTCAGGGCGAAACTCCAGAGATGCAGGGTTGCCAACTTGTCACCAGGAGGGTTAAACAAGAGCCACCCGCCAGAGATCATTGCCAGAAACAGCAGGACAGTAGGTCCTTTCCCAAAGGGGAAGCTGTTCACCAGGTATTCGGCTCCATTACCATGTGATGCACAATACGCAATTCGACTGCACATCCTATCAGGAATGAGTCAGGAAAGGAATTCTCCAGTATGTGGGCCTTCACGATTGGATTTCTCAGTTCGATCAATACAACGGCCAGTTCATCATGCCTGACTGCCTTGGAGCTGAAAACTTGACGTTGTCGATAACAAGACCGAAACCCTCCCCCGGATGAGACTCGGTTGGAACCCAAACAATATTGGAAACTTCACTGAGGTTCACTCCATCAGAGCCTGTAGTAAATGATAATAAGGGGATGTGGATAAGTTTTGGTTGATCGATGTCTTCAAGCAGGACATGAGGTTGAAGATAACCTTTGAATCCAGCGGCGACATGACTCCGGTCTTCCAGGCGAACGCTATACGAAGATCCTTCAGTTTTGAGAATGTTAAATTCCAGAGCTTCATATCCATTGAGATCCATTGTAACAGTCATGGAAGGACCGAAACGAGTTACAACCCCCGCGAAAGAATATCCTCCTTCGGCAGGGGGGATGGAACCGGTGGCTGAAAAAGCAGAATTGCTGTTACCCAATCCCGGATGGACGATTGACTTTGAAAGAGCACCACAGGGATTGCAGATTCCATTCCCGTCAAAGACCTCCCAATTTCCACCTATGTGGTTGCTAAAATCGTTATCCTCCAGGTCGTCAATAAGAATATCATTGATGATAATGGGTGTCGGCGTTGGTGTCGGTTGAATTTCCGACTTCTTTGTAAATTGAATATTGTCTACGGTTATGCCAAAAGGAGACCCTGAAGAATCTGTCTGTAATGTCCAGACAATCTTTTGGATTGCTCTGAGATCAACTGGATTGGGTCCATTAGCGAATAATGAGAGGGGAAAGGAAATTCGTTCTGTCTCGCCTGGATGAGTCGTGATAGGTATATTTGTTGAATTATAGGTTTGATGCTTGTCTTCAAGACGGACCTGGTAGGGACCACCCATGCTTACCGAAAAATCAAATTCAAGCAGGTGGAAGCGGGAAGCATCGAACTGATTGTTTTGAATATCCTTGGAGAGTTCTGTGACGAGTCCTCCATAATTGAAGGATGGAGCAAATCCCGGAAGGGCCCCTGATGCCTGAAAAGCATGGGAACTGTTCCCAAGGCCGGGGACCTGCAATTGACCAATTATGGTTGAGGAAGGTCCTGTATCGTTTCCGGAAAAAGTGGTCCAGATCCCTTGAAGATTATTTATATTATTCCCATCTTCAAAATGATCCACAACCAACGAATTGGGTGGAGATGTGGGAGGAAAGTGGAAAAAGTCTGTCACCAGGAACTCATCACCAAAGCCAGATTGGGGGGAATTGCCATCAATAAGCCAGAAATTGAATCGGAAATTTTCCTGACCGGCTGGAGGAACATCCGGGCCGTTGTTGGCCCAGTTATAGATGAGATCTTCTGGCGGGGCGGTGCCAGGAAAATGGTGACCATGGTAGGTCGAAAACTCGACACGACCGGTCGTCCAGTTCATTATCAAAGTGAGCTCCTGGCTTGCTGATGATAGTTCGACTGCATATCGAACAAGATTTCCAGGAGTATCATAGGGTTGAACAACGAACTGTGCGTTAGTGGGATCCAGCGGATTCCCCCACCTGGAGAATTCAAAGTCCAACTCCCGATAATGATATTGGGGAGCTCCTCCATCCCATGTGAATAGTCCGGCAACCATATTGGGATCAATCCTATCCAATCGGCTGCGTGTTTGTATGACGTAGGTTCCATATCCAAGGTTTTCCTGCAGAACACATTCCGTGCAATACCATTTTCCTGACTGTTGGCTGATGGTTAGATGGAGTCCGTCACTGTCTGTCCAGATATCCGAGGCTGATCCGGAAAAATAATTTGGTCCCGGCCCCACACGAGACTCACTCTCTTTAACAAGCCATGTCCGTCCGGCGAATTCGAGGAATCTGGCTCCATAAACAGGCCCGGAAAAAAGTCCAATCAATTCCCATCCCACAATCATAATAGGATAGAGTCTTGATCGATTCAAACTCAATATCAAATCCAGGTGCATTGTGAAAAAAGGTGCCCGTGCCCCGGAGAGGTGAGGCACGGGCGATAAATCGTATCATCCCAACTGGTGGAGAGGTTGAATGGATGAATCCCGCTTTTGAGCATACAACTTATTCATGAAGGTACCATTGCTCAACTGCGCTAGCGGGTTCTGTGCCAATAAAGAGCACGTTGTCAATGGTTAGCACGAATGGATCATCCCCCATATCGGTTTGGGGGACCCAAACGATTGTGGCGACTTTGGTTAGGTCAAGAGCTTCAGGACCAGTCGTGAATGAACTCAGGGGTATCTTTACTGTTGTGGTGGTATTTGGAGGAACATCAAAGTTGACATGGGGTTGCAGATACCCAAGGTACCCGGCAGCAATGTGAGGTGCATCTTCAATTCTCACGCGATAGGGACCTCCCTGGGAAACCTTGATGTCAAACTGGAGGTAGAGATGATTCGCGATATTGATGGAGGAGGTGGGTGTGGGTCCTACACGGACATTGACTCCACCGTATACGTAACCATCCAAGGGAGGCATTTGGCCCGTAACACAGAATGAGTATGCCCCAGAGAGCGGGACGCAATCCGTGGCAATATGGATGGTTCCACAGGGGGATGGGCATGAAGCATTTCCGCTGAAGGTTTCCCAAAGTCCACCCAGTTCACAAATAAAGTTTCCATCCTCCAAGTCGTCGACAAGAACATTTTTGTCCGCTGGTAACGGCGGGATAGGAGTTGGAGTGGGTATAGGCGTCCCCTGGCCGGTAAAATAAACATTATCAATGATCAAGCCGAAGGGTGAACTGTCACCCGGTGTCTGTAAATCCCAGATAATCTGACGGGCATCTCTCAGGTCAATCAGGTTTCCGCCATCTGGAGTACCGCCAGTGGTCAGATCCGCGAGGGGTATAATAACATGGGTTTCCACATTTGGGGGAAGATTCAGATTGATGAACGCTGAATTGTATGTGTTCAACGAATCCTCTACTCGGACTTTATAGGGGCCCCCATCGGTGACCAATGCATTGAACTCAAGGTTGATCGCCCCCGAAATATCCAAGGTCCCGAGTGGGCAACCTACCCCGCCAAAATTGTAACCCCCTTCGAGTGGAGGAAGTGTCCCGGATACCGCAACTCCCACTTCCGTAGAACCGAGTCCTGGTGTGGTAGGAGCAATGTTCAAGTGACCATAGGAGGGATTTGAAACACCATTGCCTTCGAAAACAAACCAGACCCCTGAAAGTTCATTTGTAAGATCCGCATCCTCGGCATCCTCCACCAAAATCGGATCGATAAATTTTACGTTGTCGATTGTGATACCGAAGGGGACGCTGTCACCCGATGCTTGAAGGTCCCAGACAATGTTGGTGGCTGCTGAAAAGTTGATAGGATTTCCACCATCTGGTGCCGTAGCGAGTTTAGACAGGGGGATGATCACATGAGTGGTCAGTCCCTCAGTTAAACTCAGGTTCACAAATGCCGAATTGAAAGTTTGAACTCCATCTTCCACCCTTACCTTGTAGGGTCCGCCGGCGGTGACCAGGATGTCGAATTCCAGGATGGTTGTGCCAGAAATATCTCGTGTTCCAAGGGGACACTGAACACCACCGTAGTTGAAACCACCTACAACGGGTGGTAATTGTCCGCTGACAACAATCGCGGTGCTGCTTCCTCCAAGTCCCGCCCCTGTCGTGAGGATCAAGTTGCCACCAGTGGATCCACTTCCATTTCCTTCAAAAACCGACCATGTTCCCCCAAGTTCATTCGATAAATTGGCATCCTCAACCGTATCCACAACGATATCTTGCGACAGGCAAGGTGTTGCCAGCAAGAGCAGCAGCAAAAAGAATGTGAAACCGAATTGTAACTGACTTTTCATGATTAATCCTCCATTCGACCATTTTACTATCCATCTGCTCATTTCCATGAGTCATCTCAGCTAAAATGGACCCACGCGAAGTATGTCACCATTGCTCTGAGTGCCATTGGTGGGGGAGTAAAAGATCTCACGTATATTCTTTACACGGTAAGGATCCATGACGATATCAATATCTCTGTCGGGACCTTGAGATGCGATGTACCATTCCGATTTTCTCCCCAGGATGGTGGTCAGGATCTGCTTGAAGAAAACTTCACCCTCCCATGTATTCTTCAATGGAACAATAAAATCAAAGACCCTGTATTGCTTGGGATTTGTGTTCCAATCACTCAGGATGACATCATCCCCAAACTGGTCGATGGGAAATCCCGCGATATATTTCACGGGTGTTGTCAAATGAACCCATCTTTGCTCGATATAGCGGGTATTTGCAGCGGCTGGATATTTCTTGAAGTCAAGATGATATGCCTCAAGGGCAATACCATACGAGCGAATTTCCGCCGTCACTTTCGTAACCTTCGCCCGAAGCTGGGCTTCGAGGAAGTTGGGTAATGCAATAGCGATAAGAATCAGAATGATTGCAATGACTATCAGCAGTTCAATTAAGGTGAATCCCTGTCTTGATATTGTCCGCATCTGGTTATCCTCTTTTTCCATCTGTTTGTCTGGCACGGATTATTTCGTTTCAAGCCAGACTTTAAGTGTGTCACATTTTCGGTCCCGGATTCGTTCGACCTCAGATACGGCAAGATTTGAGATCTGAACAGGTTCTTCATCATCTATCGATATCAGGCCTGGACGAACGGCATTAGTCCCATAAGTATTGCTGCGAGCCGGATTGATATAGATGAGCAGGATCTTGCCCAGAAAAACACAGGTGAATGTGTTACCTGGAATTGGAACTTCTTTGCCGTTCCATTGAAGTGTGGTTTCATCTGGATGAAACCAGGTTCCGGGCAGGACCGGTGATAGTGAAAGACGTAAAAGCCCATTCTGCGTGTAAAATGGGCGCTCTCCCACGGTCAAAATGAGCCAGATATGAATGAACTCCGCTGTTGCACCGGATAACCTTGCAACAAATCCCTGGCCACGAACCTTTGGATCGGGGCAAACACTCGAGGCAATGAAAGAGCTATTTTCCAGGATGCTCCTGCCATAGATGGCGGGATCCATGAATGGAACAAGCATCGTCTCGGAATCTCTGAAGAACTGGTCAATCAATCCTGCTCGGAGGATTTCAAGGAGATACTTGTAACTCATGTGCGGCCAGACAGATTCATTCTCGAACCAGCCACGTGTAAAGGTACGCGCGCGCCCGATAGTTGCAGGCCAACTTCTCAGGGAATCGTTCAGCTTGTACATGCATAATGCGTGGTCAAAAAGAGGGCTATTACGGACGCTCCGGTATATCTGGAGGGCTTTCCCGGGATCCTCCATATTCCTGAGCAAATGTACCTGCCCTTCCAGAAAAAGGGGAAGGCTTTCATGGTGAAAGTTCGTTATGCTTACACCGGTGATGTCTTGCCCGATACGGGAAGGATCGGTAACGTCCACAGCTGAGAAATTTCCGGGTTTCCCGATGTAGTAAGTATGAACCAAGCCTGTTTCAGGGTCTTTGGCGGCCTCAAGACCCTTGCTAGCTTTACACTCCACAGCCTGTAGCAAAGTCTCGAGGTGATTTCCTTCAATCGACTTCGTCAAGCCGGTTGTCGTCTGGTAAACCCGGTGGCGGAAGTCTTCCCTGAGATGGGTCGCTGAATCCCAATTGGCATCCTGCTCCCGAAGAAGCGTTATGGCTGATTCCAGGAACTCAGCCACTTCCAGGGGAAATGTTGTTGTGGGAGGCTGGGGCAAGTTTTTCCGGAGCCAACGCGCCAGACGCGCCAGCTCGGCAGTCTCACAAGTTGAGGATCCAAAGAGAGCAGGGAGCCCATTAAGCGAGTCATTCCAGCCGGGACGCCCTGCCTCCATCTCGATACCGATGCCTTGGGAATCAAACGAAAGGGCTTTGACTGCACAGAGGGTACAAAGCTTGGCAAATGGTGTGACAGGTGGAAGGCCCTGATGGATTGGAGGACCATCCTGGACAGCATGGAGTTGCAGAGGGCCTTGTGGACGAAGCTGGTACTTTTCGCTGCGATCCTTCACCCTGGCTCCATTCCAGAACCAACCAATATCCGCAGTTTCTGTCAGCATCGATTGCAGCTCATCAGGCCAAATTGCGGCAAAGGATTCCAGCAGATCTGTGACATAGGTCCAGTGATCGATCCAATAACCACCCTCATGACCCGATGCGGCCAGCGTGGTGTCGCAATGCTGCAGGATTCTGAATGCCCAACTCCAAACACGAGTAGCAGGTATTTCGTGCCGCATGGCCCATGCAACCAGGGACCCCGGAGAGAAAGGATGCTCAAGTATCCGCTTAAGACTCTCCAGCGAGGACCCTGAAACATCGGACAACAACTCCTCAAGACAGAGATTCCTGGGGAAAATCCAGCGATACCCATCGATCGCCAGAGGATTATACCCATCCGCCTGGATCAGAGAGAGAAACAAGCGGATCTCGGTATCTTTCAGTTCCGGGTGAAACCACACATTATGCCGCCGATTCTGCAGGATATCCCGGAAATTTCCGGGACCGCTGGAGAGTGGTTCATCGGGAACGACAAAATCGTTGTAATCCCTTTCAAGATCTCCATGCCTGCGTCCATAAAGATAGACTGGACGGTCCCCCTCACGACTGGGAAGAAACTCCGGTATCCCTCCTCGCAGAAGGTTGTCAAGGTAATTTTGACGGCAATAAGCGTCGAACTCAGGCCGGCTGGAACGGGTGAAAGCGGGAAGCGTGACAGAATGAATCAGGTCTTTGCTGGCTTGGCTGAAACGCTGAATGTCATCCTGATGCCGGACTTGCTGGAGGAAATGATTAGCCATTGATTCATGATGAGCATGGCCAAACATCTCAATGAGTCTGATGGATTTCCCCGCCTCCAGGATGGTTTCCACCCCCGCAAATGCGCAGGGCATCCGGTTCTCCCATACCTGGCCGTTACGATCCAGATGGTCCTCTTCAATGAAAATTCTCGGTATCACCAGGTCATTACCGATTCCAAATACAATGCCTGGATCCACCACGGGTTCAATGGGGTGAAGCTTGTCTCCATCCATTAACCAGGCGGCAAAGAAGTTTCCTTCCTCAACTTCCCCCACCTCGGCTTCGTCATGGACTCGGACACGTGATGAATAGAATGCCGTTGAACCACCAATGAGACGTACCGAAGCGTAGGCCTCGTGAATCCGTCTCATCTTCTTGATTCCAAAATCGGTGAATCCCGCAGGCAGAATGAGTGGCAATCCATCCAGGACGGAGACCTTGACCTGCCCTGTACTTCTGTTGGTTATCTTCACAACCCTGATCAAGGCGGCCACGGGCTGGTCGACTACACTGAGATACTGCATTTCAAATTGGAGTGGATAACTGCTGGGGACTTCACTGATTTTTATACGGTCTGATTCGATCGTCAGTAAGCGCCGGCTCCTGGTGCTTTCCCGCGAAAGATTGTTCTGGAAAGGTTCATAATAAGTGTTTCCCGTCTTACAAAAAGTCCTGAAACCCTGGAGTCCCACCATCTGATAGGCCCAGGTTGCCGGCAAAAACTCGGCGATGGCATGATCTTTGTCTCTGACACCAAATGAGACGACACACTGTGCACGGTTGACATACAGACACCACAGTGGAATTCCTTGTCGACCGGCAATTCCCGGCAGGAAACTCGAGAAGGGCGGTCCTTGATCGTATTGAAAGATCTGAAAAGAGCCATCCGGAGTTAGCTGATAAAGGGGCTTCCGGGGCTTGCGCCTGGACTTATCAACCTTGCCAGCGGGTTCCTTATCTGGAGAACACTCCATGAGTTGGGAGGCTGGATCGCTGATCAGAGACTCAAGGGACATGGCACACATGATGGTCACGTTAACAACGATAGGTCCAAAAAAGTCTCTTGTCAAGCGAGTATTGTGTAAAACGTATACAGGATAATCCCGGTTGGGTTTCGTAAGTCTAATAAAATCAATATAAAAAAGTAATTTTACTGGGTTTCTTCTGGCTTGGTACTTGTCCCTCTCGAAGCTTTGGAGAACTGTATTTGCCAGATACCAGCCATCCGGAATCCCGTTTTTATATTGGCTTGACAAGCCAATATACGACAAGTATGTTATGGATAACATAAGTCAGTTCAGGCACTTTTTTCTATGCAACGAACCAAAAAGCAACCTGCGATCAATAAGAGGAAGCCGCTTTACAAATCCGGACGAGAAGCATCCCGGCAGCGAGGCACCGCCTCGAAAGCCTCCGAAGTAGCCAAACGTGCCCGGGTCTCCTTGATGACAGTTTCCCGGGTGTTCAGTAATCCCGGGGTAGTCTCTTCCGAAACAAGACAGAGGGTTCTTGCCGCGGCCACTGAGCTCGGCTATGAGTCCAACCATGCAGCCCGGGTTCTCCGGACTGGTCAATCCAATGCGGTTGGTTTGCTGATGGCTTCCCATATGTCCTTGCGAGGGGGATTCCATTCTGAATTCCTTGCGGCCTTTGAATCGCAGGCTTCCAAGGGAGGTCTGGAAGTCATTATCTCTGCCTCCAATTCCGATGAACCTCTCTGGAAACGTGCCCAACGCCTGGTGGCATCACGGACTTGTGGTGGCCTGGTTGTCCGGTATGACCTCCTCTCCGAAAAAGAAGTCGGTGAGCTTTCCAAGGTAGATGCACCGTTGGTTCTGGCCAACTATCACAGGGATCTCCCTCTTGTAAAAATGGGCCTACATTCGGTTGGTTTTGATAACAAGGAGGGAACCCGCAGCGCGGTTCGTCATCTTGTCGCCTTGGGCCATAAACGGATTGCTTATCTGGGTGGTACGCCGGGATGGATGGATTCCGTGGATCGTGAGGAAGGTTTCCGTGCGGGAATGCACGAGGCGGAACTGGAGGTGGAAGAAAGCTGGATTGAACCCTGTAATTTCTCCGAAGGTTTTGATGCCGCTTTTGAGAGGACAGCACAAATTCTGAGCCGGAAAGTGGAAGGTCCCACCGCGCTTGTTTGTGCTTCCGATGAAATCGCCGCGGGCGCAATGGCTTGTCTTCGTCGTTGGGGAAAAAAGGTTCCCAAGGACTTCTCTGTGACTGGGTTCGATGACAACCGCTGGTGTGCTTACCTTTCCACCCCACTCACCACGATTCGCCATAGTGGTTGGGCCTTGGGTGAGGCAGTAGGGACACTCCTCATCGATCTGATGAAAAGCGACAGTTTCATCCCGGTCCGGGAGGTAGTCCTGGAGCTACAACTGATTGTCCGTGAATCGACCGGACCTGCTCCAGGCAACTGATTCAATCATGTTCCACGCCACATCGGATACAATGCATCACCCATGGCGGTCTATCGGCCTGATCGTTTTCATGTCCGGTGTGTGGATTTCCTGCCAATACCCTATGGAAAATGAATCCAGTGGCCGGGTAATCTTGAAGTACTGGGAGAAATGGACAGGATCTGAAGGCCAGGCTATGCGGGAAATTGTGGATGCCTTCAATGCCTCCCAGGACCGGTACTTTGTCAACTACATGGAGGTGGGAGGCAGTCAGATTGACCGCAAACTGGTGGTGGCAATCGCTGGGGGAAACCCACCAGACATTGCAGGTTTCTGGAACGACCGTGTGGCTGACTATGTTCAGAATGGAGCACTGACTCCGATTGACAATCGGATGGCTAAGGCCGGCCTCCGGGTGGAGGATTACCTCCCGGCGGTGATGAACTGCTGCCGTTATGAAGGACATACTTGGGGGCTCCCTTTGACTCCAGCCACCCTTGCCCTTTTCTATAACAGGAAACTTTTCCGGGAAGCTGGCTTGGATCCGGATCGTCCACCTGAAACGATTGGGGAGTTGGATGCCTACGCTGAAAAACTGACTCAACGTGACCCCCAAGGAAAAATCCTCACTCTCGGTTTTTCTCCCGATATTCCTGGTTGGTGGAATCACCTCTGGGGATTCTGGTTTGAAGGGAACCTTTGGGATGCGGATTCAGGTATCACTGTCTCGACCCACTCTCAGCTTGCTGCTTTGCAGTGGGCCCAGGCATACTTCAAGAAATACGGGGTACGTGAACTCGACCGTTTCAAAGCAGCGGCGGAAAATTTTGATTCCCCCCAGTGGCCTTTTTTCAGCGAACACCTCGCCATGGTCATTCAGGGCGTCTGGACCTCCAACTTTATTGGACGTCATGCACCCCATCTGGACTGGGGCGTGGCCCCTTTTCCCTCCGCTTCGACCGGAACCGGTACGGTTACTTTTCTTCAGTGTGACTTGCTGGTAATTCCCAAAGGCTGCCTGCATCCTGATGGGGCCTGGGAATTTGTCAGGTTTACTCAAAAACCTGAGAATCTGGAGAAACTGAATACTCTGCACCATAAATTCTCACCCCTGGCAGATGTTTCCGCGAAATTCTACCGTGAGCATCCGAATCCTCATATCCGGCTTTTCCGGGAGTTGGCCACCACGGGCCAGATTCATGTGGCGCCACCGATACCCAGATTCAGCGAGTTACAGAGGTGGATGATCCACTCCTTCAACCAGGTCTGCAAATCTGGAAGTGACCCGGTCGAAGTGCTCCAGGAGGCCCAGGCCGAGGTTCAGAAAGGCTACAACCGGGCTCTCCAACAGTGGAATCGTGTGGCGGAGAATCGACGGAAACAATGGATGGAACCATGAGGTTGCGATATTCAAGGAATCTTCGGAATGGCCTTCTCTTCGTTTCACCCTGGCTGGTGGGATTGACTGTTTTCAACCTGTGGCCCCTGGCTCGTTCGCTTTATTTCAGCTTTTGTGATTATTCAGTCTTAAATCCCCCCATCTTTATTGGGTTGGGAAATTACAGCGATCTCTGGGATGATCCGCTTCTGATGGTATCACTCAAAAACACAATCCTTTATGCAGCAGTGGCGGTGCCCATCGGTATGCTGGTTTCCATGGCCCTGGCGTTGCTGCTCAATGGGCCGATTATGGGACGTTCTTTCTTCAGGGCTGTGGTGTTTCTCCCTTCGCTGATTCCTCTTGTGGCAATGGCGGTTCTCTGGCGGGGAATGTTCAATGGGGAATATGGCATCATTAACTTCTTCCTCTCCAGGGTGGGCATTGATGGTCCGAACTGGCTGGGCGATAGCAAGTGGATGAAACCGGCCTTACTGCTGATGGGATTGTGGGGAACAGGAAACTCGGTGGTGCTGTACCTGGCCGGGCTCCAGGAAGTGCCACGGAACCTTTATGAGGCCGCGCAGATTGATGGATCGAACTGGCTCCAAACCACCCTTCATGTCACCCTTCCTTCCATCTCTCCCGTCATCTATTTCAACCTCATGATCAGTATCATCTTCGTCCTCCAGTTTTTTGTCACACCCTATGTCGTTTTTGATCCCGATGGAGGGACTGGTCGGTCCGCCCTTTTTTACAGCATGCATCTCATCAATGAAGGCTTCGTCTCTCTCCGTATGGGATATGCCTGTGCTATGGCCTGGGTCCTGTTTGTCATGATCGCGGCGCTGACGGCACTCATGCATGGCCTGACTCGTTCCAGAATCTATTATGGAGGTTTGTGAGAATGAACAGTTTCTCACCTGAAAAAGAGCCTCCAGTAGGCAGTCTCCACCGTAAATGGTTCCTCAATCATCCGTATTTGATAAAGAGCATCCTGATCCATTCTGCTCTGATTGTCATAGCTGTTCTCTTCCTCTTCCCACTGGTGTGGATGGTGACCACCTCTTTGAAGCATTTTCACCAGGCTGTTCAGATACCTCCGGCGTGGATTCCCTCACCAGTTGTCTGGTCAAATTATGTGGATGCCACGACAGGCAACAACCGCTTCTGGACATACTTTGGAAACACACTCTTTCTCTGCGTGCTCAACATTGTCGGTACAGTGGGCTCCTGTTCACTTGTGGCTTATGGATTCTCCAGGATTGAGTGGCCGGGAAGAGATCTGCTATTCATGATCACTTTGGCGACCATGATGATTCCACAACCGGTACTTCTGGTCCCGCTTTACCAGCTGTTCCGTGACCTTGGTTGGATCGGGAGTCTAAAACCATTATGGGCTCCAGCCTTTTTTGCTTCAGCCTATAACATTTTTCTTATCCGCCAGTTTTTCCTGACCCTGCCCAAGGAACTCAGCGAAGCGGCCTGGGTGGATGGATGCAGTGAATGGAGAATTTTCTGGCAAATCATCTTGCCCCTTTCCAAGCCGGTTCTGATGGTGGTAGGCCTTTTCAGCTTCATGTTCATCTGGAATGATTTCATGGGACCACTCATTTATCTGACAGACCCAGATCACTTCACACTTGCTTTGGGTTTACAGGCTTACCAGAGCCAGCTTGGGGGAACTGAAGTCCATCTCCTCATGGCAGCAGCAGTTCTCATGGTACTTCCTGTTGTGATCCTCTTCTTTTTCACACAGAAGACCTTTATAGAAGGGATCTCCCTGACTGGTTTGAAGGGTTGATACGATGTTCAATTGTTTTTATTGGGGCATTCTCGAAACCATTTTCCTGGTATTATGCACGTGGCTTTCATGCTTTCCTTTGCTGGCATCGACAGAGGCTGAATCCTTGGATAGATTGCCATACCGACTAGTCTGGGAGGATGCTTTTGAAGGTGAGGAAATTGATCCGGCAGACTGGGAGCATGAGGAATTTCCCGGGGTCGCGAGTGGAAATAACGAACTTCAGTATTATACCAAAAGGAAGGAAAATTGTTTTATCCGGAATGGCTGTCTGGTCATTCAGGCCATCAGGGAGAGGTACCTGGAGCATGACTACACTTCGGCAAGGATAAAGACAGCCAACAAACATGATTTCAGGTTCGGGAAGATCGAGGCCCGTATCAAGCTTCCGTCATCAAGAGGTGTATGGCCTGCATTCTGGATGCTTCCGTCTGAATCAATCTATGGTCCCTGGCCACTCAGTGGTGAAATTGATATCGTTGAATCTGTGAATGATGCTCAACAGGTTCATGGGACCATCCATTATGGAACTCCTGCTCATGTGTACCGTGGGGCGGCATTCCCGGCAAAGAAGGGAGATCCCCATGTTGATTTTTCAAATGATTTCCATGTTTATACCGTCCTATGGGAGCCTGACTCTATCCGCTGGTTAATCGATGGGCAGGAATACGGGTGTCAGACTGAATGGTCATCCGCGGTTGAACCTTTTCCTGCACCCTTTGATCAGAAGTTCCATTTGATACTCAATTTGGCGGTCGGAGGTTACTGGCCGGGGCCTCCCGACACAACCAGCGTATTCCCGCAGGAACTGGTGGTGGATTGGGTTCGTGTTTACCAGGTGGAGCACAGTGATCCAGAGATCCGAATTATCACCCCTGAACCGGATGCCCATATTCAGGCAGGAACTGTGGTGTCCATTTCAGCGGAGGCCTCAGATCCGGATGGAAAAGTCGAGCGAGTCCTTTTTTATATGGGAAAAGATTTGGTGGCTGAGTGCCTGGAACCCCCGTATCAAGTTAACCTGAAGAATCTTAAAGATGGTTGCTACCAGCTCACAAGTGTGGCTCTGGATGGACTCGGGGGTGTTGCCAAAGATTCAGTGCGGTTCACTTTAGGAGCAGGTTGCCCCCCTCGCCCTTTCCACGGCAACCCCCTGGAAGTTCCCGGACGTATTGAAGCGGAATGGTTTGATGAAGGAATTGACGGGCAGGCTTATCACGACACGGATAATTACAACCGGGGTGGCGCATTCCGTCCCCAATCGGGTGTTGATATCGAACGGTGTAACGATGGAGATCATGGCTTGGCCTGGCTGGAAGCAGGAGAATGGACCGATTATTCCATCACTGTCAGGGAAGCTGGTCTCTATCGGATTACCGCGAAGATTGCTGCTCCCGAATCAGGAGGAAAGTTTCACATCGAATTCGGAAAGAATCAGAAGGACATTTCAGCTCAGGTTCCCGGGACAGGTGGCTGGCAGATCTATAAGGAATTTCCAGTCGGGGAAATTCATCTCGTTCCGGGCGAACAGAAAATGAGATTGGCAGTCGATCATCCGGGCTTCAACCTGTCTTGCATCGAGATCATCAAGTAACACCCAAGCCAGTCAATTGAGGTACGTTCGGATAGACTTCGACCCATCAGTGAGTAACACATCATCATCAAGGATCAAATTTGGGTATCTCTGTGTAGTTGGTTTTTCCACCTGTCAGATCTTTCCCCCGAACAAGAAAAACCTTGTGTGAATCTCTCTCACTGAGGGGAGTAAAGATCACCGAGGAAGGCATGTATCGCATGGTGTAACCACAACGCCGCTGAGTCGATCGATTTGGTAAGGAACCATGAATTAACCAGGCATCATGGAAGGAACACTCACCCTCCTCAAGTTCAATATCGACAACCTTTGATTCATCAATCTCATGATCCTCCAGTGTGCTTTTGAACACATTGGTACCCGGTGGCAGGTCACGGTAACGGCGTTCGCGACGTTCCAGGTGCGTGCGCGGGATCACCCTCATGCAACCATTTTCGCGTGTTGAACGATCCACGGCGAGCCAGACAGTCACTACCTCAATGGGGGTGATTCTTCCTTTCCAATAATCAGCATCTGTATGCCAGGAGACTGGCAAACCATCCCCACCCGGTTTGGAGATAAAATGGGAAGACCATAAGGTGATATTGGGCCCGATCAGTGTTTCTACAGCATTCAGAACACTTGGGTGAGTCAGAAATTTCATCAGGTAAGGGTGTTCGAAGTGAGGGACATCGAGATGTTCAGGTCGTTTTCCTTTGGGAAGCGTATCAATCAGGAATTCGATATATCGGCGCAGGTCGCCGAGTACATCCGGACTGAACAGCTGACCGAAACGGAGAAAGCCTTCTCTACGGTAGACTTCAACCTGATCCGGTGTGGGTATCGGGGAACTTGGTGCCATGTTGCTTACAGACTCTCCTTGCTTTATGACTTGAAGAATAACAACCACTTAAAAAATCCGTGAGGGAAGTCTCAACGGAATCCCTCAGTCGAGATCGATTGGGATTGTAACTCTCCAGTAATGCAGCATCAATGGAGTCTGAAACATCCCCTTGGCAATGGTCGCAAAGCATTACCAGTCTTCGAAAATAAGAACCGAATCCTTACACCATGTTCATCAACAGTGAACACGGTGCGGTTATCCATTTCCAGCAAGGTTCATGTAATCAGAAAAGGCAGGGGTCTGACAGGCTATAAAATGATTGGAATCCTTGCGGATGAGCAGATATACAGCGAGATGATGATCCAGTGAAAATTGATATCCTTTCTCAGGTCCCATCACCATGATGGCTGTCGCATAAGCATCCGCCCAAGCGCACGATGGATGAATGACGCTTGCTGAAGCAAGCTGATGAGTAGCTGGCCATCCTGTCCCTGGATCGATCACATGTGAGAAACGTTTTCCATTTTCAATACGAAAGATCCGATAATCACCTGAAGTTGCCAAAGCGACACCGGAAAGCCCCACCACCATCTGGGAAACATGATCTTCGTCGATCGGTCTTTCAATCGCCAATCGCCAGATTGTCCCCTCCGGATTGATTCCGTTTGTACGCACCTCCCCACCCACCTCAATCAGGTAATTGGTGATTCCCAACCTGTCAAACTCTTCCGCCACCTTGTCGACACCATATCCCTTTGCCACCGCCGATAGGTCGCACCAGACTGAAGGATGTGTTTTGACAATCATGGTGTTGTTGCGGATCTCGATTTTATGGTGACCCGTGTATTCGAGTAACTTGGCGATTCTTGTCTCATCTGGATTACCAGTGACTCTTTGTGGACCGAATCCCCACTCGTTGACAAGTGGTCCCATGGTGATATCAAAGGCACCCTCAGTCTCTGCGCTTATCTGCTGTGAAATCTGGAACACTTCGATGGTCTCTGGACTCATGACAAATGGGGTTGTAGAAGAATGGTCGTTGAACTGACTCAATTCGGATTCTTTCCGATAGATCGACATCTTTTCTTCGACCATGCTCAGTTTCTTGTGGGCAGCACTTGATAAAACATCCGGATCCATTTCATCTGAAAAACTGGCCACTGTAATATGATATGTGGTGCCCATAATCTCACCAGCAAAACGGATTGCACCGGATAGTCCGCTTTTCTTCCATTTGCCGATATAGGTCCGCAGGGCCTTTCGAAGTCTTTTGGTGAGTATTGAAATTCTTCCAGGGAACACACCCTTTTGGGTGGATTCTTCATGGCTGACACAAATCTGTCTGGTGGAGAGTCGAGGGGTGTCCGGGGTCAATGGCGTGTCACTGTCTGTGATGGCTCTATCACCGTGGATGACCAGATGCCTGGATTGAACGCTGATCGGGAATATGATTGACAGCCTGGTATTCCTGTCAAGATCGGAGTGAATGGAATGAATAGCGAACTCTGTCCGGCTGATGTCCCCATGAAACCCAATATTCTCTTTACAGGAGACAAGAGCGAGAGCACAATGGTTTTTACCGTTACTGCCAGTCTTACACGTGACAGAAAGTGCAAAGGCAATATTGATTGCCTTTCTGGCATTTGGGGGTAGGGAGATTTTTTGGAAGCTTATCTCTTAATCCCTGAAAGGAACACGCCCCATGGTTACCGGTTCAGAGGAAAAACGATCAAGCTGGGAAAAGGTGGCAGTCACGCTCCTTCGTTGTGCGATCGGCTGGCATTTCCTGTATGAGGGTGTTACCAAACTGGTCGCCAACCAATGGACAGCCAGGGAGTTCCTCGCCAATGCGGGAGGCCCTTTTTCGGGATTCTATCGATGGATGGCTTCCTCCGAATCAATGATGGCGGTAGTGGATCCATTGAATATGTATGGTTTGACACTGATCGGCTTGGCACTGTTCACCGGGATTGCCATTCGGTTAGCCTCGGTTTCGGGAATCATCCTTCTGATGCTTTATTATTGTGCTTATCCACCATTCGGCGGAGCCTCTTTGGGATATTCCGAAGGTGTCGTCTACCTCGTTAACAGGAATGTCGTTGAGGCGCTTGCGCTTGCGGTCTTTGCCTTGGTACGGGAAAAGGGATATGGCCTTTATGAACTCATCGATATGTTCAAAAAGGGGATGGCTGTCTCTACGGAATCTGTGCAGGTTAGTTCTCGACGGGAAGCATTAAAGAATCTATCCACACTCCCCATGCTGGGGATTATGGGGGTCGGAGCAGCCAGAGAAATTCAGAAAGTGGGAGTGGATGGTTTTTCCGGAGCGACAAGGAAATTGACCATTCCCTCCCTTACGGACCTGGCTGGGGAGCTGCCCAAAGGGAGAATTGGAAAATTTGAGATCAGCCGGTTGGTTTTGGGTGGGAATATGATCGGTGGCTGGGCCCATTCGCGTGACTTGATTTATGTGCCCGCGCTCTCCATGGCCTACAACACGGAAAAGAAAATCTTTGAGACACTGATGCTGGCGGAGAAAGCGGGTATCAATGCCATCAACATCGGTTTTCCCACCAACCCGGTCCTTCAAAAATATAAACAGGTCACAGGGGGAAAAATCCTTGTGATATCCCAGGTAGGGGCTGACAGGAAGGAGAATGATTACTTCAAGGAAATCAACCAGGCAATCGATTCCGGGGCGGATATCCTTCAGATCCATGGCAATCTTTCAGACTCACTGGTGAAGGATAAACAGTTTGAAATCATCGCCCGGATGATGGATAAAATCAGGAGCCAGGGATATGTTGCCGGCCTGGGTGCCCACGCCGTTGAGACCCTGGTGGCCTGCCAGGAGCAGGGGATCATCCCTGATTACTACATGAAAACTCTGCACCATGACCGGTATTGGTCAGCCCATCCCCTGGAAAACCGCGTCCCCTTTGAGGTTACCGGTGAGAATTCCCCTGACCACAACAAATTCCACGACAACATGTTCTGTCTTTTCCCTGAGGAGGATGTGGCATTCGTGGAGCACACGAAAGTTCCTGTGATGGCTTACAAGATACTTGCCGCCGGTGCGATCACTCCCGAGGATGGTTTCAACTGGGCATTTCAAAATGGAGCTGATTTTATCTGTGTTGGCATGTTCGATTTCCAGGTTGTTCACAACGTCAATACCACCATCAAGGTTCTGGCCGGTATCAATGAACGTAAACGTGAATGGTTTGCTTAATCGGAAGATTCACCGACAGCCGCTTGTTGAAACCTCATTCTTGCGAAGAGACTGTGGATTCCCGCTTTCGCGGGAATGACGAGACCAGCAAAATATTTCGAAAATCGTCATTCCCGCGAAAGCGGGAATCCACGGTTACCCTTCATTTTCAACAGGCTGCCAGCGCTTTTCTCATCAGGCTGCTAATACTTCGGCACGGCGGGATCAACCTGTTCTGACCAGGCTGTGATGCCTCCGGCAAGGTTGACCAGGTTCCTGAAACCCAGTGTTTCGAGATACTGACAAGCCTGCATCGAGCGTCCCCCTAACTTACAGTGAACCACGATCTCCCGGTCTTTCATTTCCTCAAGTTCGCTGACTCGTTGTTGAATGATCGAGAGGGGTAGCAGCGTCGATCCGGGAATCCGTGCGATCTCATACTCTTTCTGCTCTCTTACATCCAACAGGAGAAAATCCTCTCCCTGGTCGATTTTTTTCTTCAGATCCGAAGCGGTGATTTCTCTGATCATCAGGATTCTTCTCCTCCAAAGGTTTCAACCAGATGTTCGTTGACCGATTTGATTACCTTGTAAACCACACCCCAATCCAGGCGCAACTCACGAGCAACCTGACGCGCATCCAGCTCCAGTTGGGTGTCCGCTTTGCCATCTTCTGCCGGTTCAAAAGCCTCGGTCTCCAGTAATTGGCAATAAGCTTTCCAGATGGCCCGTACCACTCTCTCGTCTTTACCTGCCAGAGAGGCGACCTGTTGGAAATTGATCGGGATAAGATCCGCTGGTATCTCCTCCTGTGAAAGAGGAGGGGGCAAACCGATGGGCGCCTCCGCCGGGAGGGGCTTTTCACGCCTCCAACGGCGTAGACGTTCTGACCTGCGCGCCGCTAACATTTCCTCCCCACGCTCCGCTATTGCAGTGGGGACAGGCACCTGGGGGAGTCCTTTGGTCCTGAACCCGACAAAACTCATCGGCCTGACATAAACCTCGGCAATCCTTTTTTGCTCACGCAACTCCTGGCAGAAGTCCAGCAACCGCTCCACCCCCGATGGATCGATGTATTCACACTCGTAAAGGTTCAGGCGGATCCCCTCAGGAGAAAGTGTCCGCGCCTTCTCAAGCGCCACCTCCACTTCAGGCATACAGGTCATGTCAAGGGCTCCCACGAAGGAGATGACAACCAACTCCTGGTCGCGATGCAGTTCTATTTTTAAATTGCCCATGATTCACATACCCGGAGAATAATCATAAGGGATATGAGCCAGGATTCTATCTGGAACAACTTTTGAGCACCTCTCCAATACACTGGTCTATAAACCTCTCTCCGAAAGCAATCGTGTGAGATGTCCATAAAGTGCCAGGTGGTCACAGGGGAAAAGGGAGTTCAGTCCCAGCCGGAGTCCGATCACCTCAAAATGGTCGGCTTTGGCGACCTCAACGACTTCTCCCCAACTTCCTGAGAGTTGGCTGACCTGACCATCATTCGGGCCTCCATGGAACCTCATGAGCAGGTAAAGCGGCCACATCAGGGGTGTACATGTCAGGAATCGTGTCGCAGCTGGAATCGAGAAGTAGGCCACATCCTCACGGTCCGGAAGCAGGGAATTCAACTGGGCCATATTCTTTTCAGAGAGCTGACGAAGCCCTGGTGTCCACCTGGCAGCTTGTTTTCCGAGGAAAGGGAACGAATCGATTATATCGGCCAACCAGGACCCCCTGTGAGGACTGGCCAGGGTGGACAAACTGACGATCTGGTGTTCGGGGTCCAAACGCGAGATCAGGAACCTTCCATCTATCCCACCCATCGAATGCCCTACTAGGTTGATGTGGGAGGTGCTGAGGATGGGATGCTGCCGGATAAAAGTGGCAACTTGCCTCGCGCGAAACTCGATGGTTTCCACGGGGTGAACACTGACCGTGAAAACCTGATTTCCGGCGGCCTCAAGATAGGGGACCAAACCACGGAAATACTCCATGCGCACAGGCCCTATTTGCCTTTCCACGAACCCAAAAAGGCCGTGAAGAAGCAAAATCGGAAACCGGCACCTGGAAGCCCTGGCCTCAATCACCTCCGCAGCCGATGAGCTCGTTGGCCCGCTCCACAATCAATCTCAAATCGAAGGGTTTTTCGAGATAGTAATAAGCGCCCTTGTCATATGAGAGCATTTGGTCCAAGCGGGATCCCTTTCCCGAGATGATGATAACTGGAATCTCCTGGGTATCAGGGCTGGCAGCAAGCGCATCGAGCGCCTCTAACCCGTCTTTCTCAGGCATTACAAGATCCATCACGATCAGATTGGGATGGCGCTCGTGAGCGAGATCGAGGCCTTCGCGGCCGTTAACTGCTGTCAGAACCTCAAAGTTGTGGCGTTCGAGATACCCCGTGAGCATGTCACGGGTTTGCTCGGAATCATCCACCACCAGGATGGTTCCTTCTTTTGTGGCTTTTGCCACGGCAAGATCCTTTCCCCTTGACTGACTTTTACTACACGGTACTTCGAGCACCTTCAGGCTACTCATGGACCACGATTCTGTCAAGAAAACCAATGATTTTCTGAAAATCAATCCATCAAATACCAGTTATTTATTGACAGGCGGATGGGTAGAATCTATTGTCATTTTGTTTTCTTAAAAGTCTTTGCTCCCAGGGAGGCTTGTCTTCGATGCGTGATCCGCTCATCGAATCGGGAAATTCCAAAAGGGGGTTTACCCTCATTGAACTGCTGATTGTCATTGCCATTATCCTGATCCTGATCAGCATCGCACTTCCGAACTTCCTGGAGGCCCAATTAAGGGCGAAAATCACCAGCACCAAGGGATGCCTTCAGGCTTACCGGACTGCCCAGGAGTCCTATCACACCGACTTTAAGATGTATGTTCCCGATGTGGATGGCAGCGAGCTGGTCCGTGGAGCCAAGGTGACCTATGCGGTCAAATATGGGGCAGGAGCCAGAATTGACTGTGGTGCCAGTGAAATCTGCACCTACCGGATGCTCACTACACCGATACCTTATATGAAGAGGCCCTGTTATGAGATCTTTTATATGCCCCTCGACAAAGCGGTTTCCTCCAAGAGGCTCAACTTTTTTGAGTATGCCACCATCTGGGCACAAGGGGCTGGACCAGGGGGAGCCTATGATACCTATGAGGCTGGGTCAAAATATGGGATTTATTATGTCTTCGTGAGTGTAGGGCCAGACCGGACCTATAATTACAATTACTCAAACCAGGCTTGGGAATACATCGGAAGCCGGAAATACTTTGGTTCATCACCAGCTTACAACCCCACCAACGGAACCCTTTCCGTGGGGGATATCATCGTTTCCAACCGGGGGCATGAAGGGTAATAGACAAACCTACACCCCCCGTTTCAACCGGATGTAATCCACCGCAACCTTCAAATCCTCCAAAGCCTCGACTGCGTTGCAGGGTGCTGGACGTTCACCACGGATTGCGGCCAGGAAATTCGCCGCCTGGTTGAGCATGGCATGACGCCGGGGGAGAATCGGTGTTTCTGTGATCGGGCCAGGCTCCTTATCGGAATCCCGCAGAATGGTCACACGGCCAGGAAGTTGAGAGGCCAGTGGGGCAGGGAGCTCCACAAAAACATACCCCCGCTCGAAGCCCACCAGGTAGGATTCCTGCCAATCATGACGTGTATGGTAGGGTGCCATCTCCAGTGTGATGGAAACACCACTGGAACTTTCGCCAGCCAGGAGTGCTCCCGATGAGGAGGCATAGGTGGCCTTGTAGGGTTCCTGAAGCAGAAACCTCAGGGCATTGACCTGGTGAATGTAATAATTGACGAAAGAGTTGTATTCCTCGAAGGTAGCCTGATCCATGTTGCTGGGTTTGGGTTCCCAATCCACAGCCGGATAAGCTTCCCCGGAGTCACAAAAACCCTGGTTACCTCCTGCAACCCAGTCGCCTGGGGGCATGGTGGCCCTGACCAGCCGCATCGCGCCATACTGACCTGTTTCCTTCCATTCCCGGATGACCTTAACCGCATACTCCATGGCCGGATCAGAACGCTTATGGTAACCCACCATATACAGCGTCTGATGGGTTTGTGTGAGTGCGGCCAGTCTTTCGCCTGATTCGACCGAAATAGCCAATGGTTTCTCGGTAAAAACCGGGATTTTACGTTCGAGGATCTCTGGTATCAGGAAGATATGCCGGGAATAGGGCTGAGAGGCGATTACCCCATCCAATTCACATTTGTCAATCATTTCCTTGTGCGACTGGAAAACTTTGGGCACACCATAACGCTGGGCCACTTCACGGCCCAACTGGGGGCGTAACTCAGAAAGGGCCACCACCTCGCAATCAGGCAAGGCCTTGTAATTTCTCAGGTGGGCCATTTGGCCCATGAATCCGACCCCAACAAACCCGATCCGCAACTTGGACATGTCTGATCCTCTCTTTACCGGAATTCAACCCGGGATTCCAATATCGATATTTTGGTGCGGATTATCCTACGTTTCAGAAATAAAATGAACGGGAAGGCATGAATATCAGGGTGTCAGGCCGGGATTGACCTGTCATGGAAGAGGGGATAGGCTTCTTCATTGAAGAAGGTGAGCCAAGCCCGGGTGGTGGAATTGGCAGACACGTACGTTTGAGGGGCGTATGGGGCAACCCATGCGGGTTCAAGTCCCGCCCCGGGCACCAAATCTCACCTTTATGTCACTTCTCGCCGTCCCCCAAGCCAAGCCCTATCGATGATTGCCGAGGCCACAAGAAAGTCGTTGTCATAAAGGGCCATCACCTGCCCTGGCGTAATGGCGCGCTCTGGTGAGGTGAACACCATCTGAAGCCTCTCTTTACCCACTTCGGTCACGAGCGCTGTTGAGCCTGGATGACGATAACGGGGCATGGCGGTGAGAGTTTCACCCTCTTGGAGTGGACGGAACAGGTTGACCTCGGTCAACTCAACCGTATCGGCCAGCAGGTCTTCCTCAGTCCCAATCACCACCTGTCCAGTAGAGGGTTCCAACTGGACTACATAGAAGGGGCCGCCTGCAAGACCGATCCCTTTACGTTGACCAATCGTGAATCCTTCAATTCCAGTGTGATGGGCCACCACTTCTCCACCCGAAGTGACGATGTCTCCCGGCGTTCCGTGAGCGAGGGCATTCCGATAGTCAAGGTCATGCGCGAAACACAACTCTTGGCTTTCTTCTTTGTCGGCAGTGATCAGCCCGAATTTTTGAGCCAGGGCACGTACCTCTGTTTTGGTCATGCCACCCAAAGGGAAAAGGAGTGTGTTAAGGACTTCAGGTTGGATCGAGCCCAGGAAATAGGTCTGGTCTTTGTTTCGGTCTACCGCACGGCGGAGGAACTTTCTTCCCTCCTTCTCCTCGATCTGTGAATAATGCCCTGTGGCAACCTTCTCAAATCCAAGTCTCTCCGCCCACTCCAGGACATAATCGAACTTCACCCATTGGTTGCAACGGTAGCAGGGGTTGGGCGTGCGTCCGGAGTGGTATTCCTCGGCGAAGTTCTTGAGAACAGTTTTCTGGAAGAGATCCTTGCCATTGAGTGAGTAGTGCGGGATACCGAGGAAATGGGCCACGCAGCGTGCATCCTCCACATCCTGGAGCGAGCAGCACCCCCCCACGCGTCCCGAATCGGGCGGGGCATCGGCCAGTCGCAAGGTGATACCGGTGACTTCATGCCCCTCTTCACGCAGCAATCCAGCCGCCACGCTGCTGTCGACTCCGCCGCTCATCATCACCAGAATCCGTGCCATGATGAGGTAGGGTGGGGCTTGCCCCACCATCCTGTCAACTCATCCAAGTGGGAGGTGTAGGGTGGGGCTTGCCCCACCATCCTGTCTCATCCAAGTGGGAGATGTAGGGCGGGCTTGCCCCACCATCCTGTCTCATCCAAGTGGGAGGTGTAGGGTGGGGCTTGCCCCACCGTGATGTCTCATCTGGGCACGGCGGGGCAAGCCCCGCCCAACAGGTTAATCCGGAGTGGCGGACTCATCCGCCTTTGTATAGTACAAGGCGAATGAATTCGCCACTCCGGGGTGAGACCGTGTTTTTAACTCCGCTTCGCCACTTCCGCCTTCATGAAAGCCAGTGCGTCGCTGGCGAGGGTTTCCTCATCCTTGTACATCCGGCGCCAGATCTTGGTTGCGGCCACCAGTTCTGGAATGGCTTGGCTGAAAGCTTCGACTGTCAACCACTCGTCATACCCCACCTCTTTAAGAGTGTCGAAGACCTCTTTCCAGTGGACCTGCCCTTTGCCCGGTGTGCTGCGGTCATTTTCGGAGATATGCACATGGGCCAGGAAAGGCTTGATGCAACGGATCGAGGCGGCCATGTCCTTTTCCTCGATGTGGCTGTGGAAGGTGTCCCACATGGCCTTACAGTTGGGATGATCAACCGCTTTCAGGAAAGCAACCATGTTTTCGGAACAGGTGAGAAGATAGCACTCGAAACGATTCAGAAACTCCAAGGCAAGCGTCACCCCACACTTGCCCGCATGCTCAGCAACTTTCTTCATGCTCTCAACTGCACGGTCGAATTCATCCTGGGTAGCATCTTTTCCGCTGAAAACTCCGATACCTGAGTGGAAGGGGCCGGCGACAATCTTGATCCCGGCTGCCTGGGCGCACTCCACCCCAAGCTTGTTACACTCGATCCCCTTGGCCCGAATAGCTGGATCGGGACTCATCGGATCATCCTCCGGGCTTCGCACCAGGGTTCCCGTGCGCTCCAAACCTATCCCATCAAGCAATTTTCCGAGTGCTTCGAACCGGTCTGGATTCAAGTTGAAAATCGGGAGCTCAACCCCGTCGTATCCCATGTTCTTGATCTTCTCGAAAAGAGGTTTGTAAGTCTCTCCCGTAGGGTCCCCTGTCCAAAGGAGCATATTCAATCCAAATTTCATGATGTTTGCCTCCAACAAAATATGTGAATGGGCACCATAACTTCACCTATTCAGGGGATAGACTAACGCTCTCCAGGTCTGAAGCCAAGAATCAGAGGTGGCCCCCCTTTTTACTGAACCGGCACAGGAGCCACGGGTTTGCTCGGACAACGCCAGTTTAGGGAGAACTCAAGAGGTCATCCACATTCCTCCCGAAGGCTTCAGGAGAATATCTTTTCTGGACCAACTCACGTGCATTTCTACCCAAACGCGCCTTTTCATCAGGATTCCTCAAGAGATGGCGAATCGCATTCGCGAATTCCTGAGCAGTATCAGCAACGAGTAAATGTTCACCTGGCTGACAAGGAATCCCCTCATAACCCATGGTAGTGCTGATAGTTGCCATACCAGCTGAGAAAGCCTCCAGCAGTTTATTTCGAACACCGGCGGCAATCCGGATGGGGCAGAGATAGATGTCTTCCTCGAACAGGAACTCTGCCATGTTCTTTACATAACCGGTGAATAAGAAACTCTTGTTCTCCTTGATTCGATCGAGTTCGGATGTTGCTCCAAAACCCACGACAGTGGTCCTGACAGGCACTTCTTTCAGATAAGGCATCACTTCATCATGGAACCACAAGAGGCCATCGATATTCGGCAGGTAATACAGGGTCCCGGTGAAGGTGAGGTGTGTCTCTCCATCCCCTCTCCTCCGGGGTGAGAACTCAACAGTATCCACCATGTGGGGAATCACCTCGATACGGGCGGTATTCACGGTTCGAAGTAAATGCTCCCGATCGACCTCAGAGCAGACCACACAGGCAAAATCGCGCCCCAGCAGCTCCTTCTCATATAGAGGAATCGTTTTGGATTCGCGGCGGTCCACAATGGCTTTGAAACGGTTCCGTGGATTCTGGACTGCCCGCTCATAATAAAGGGAAAGGGCATCCGGAAGGTCGATCATGACTGGGCCATCAAAGAAGTCCCTGGCCTGGATGGCATAGGGGGCCATGCGGAAGCGGTCGATATGAAGCCGGTCATACCCTCCATGACGGAGGTCATTCAGAAACTGACTCAGCAAGGCCCCACTCTGGCAGTGTAAAATCCTCAGGGGAGTGTTTCCAAACCATCCCTTGAGGCAGTTTGCCCAACGCAGCGGCCGGGCTATCGCCACCGGCCGGACATCGATCCCCATGGATCGCAAATCCTCCTCGGGTTGAGGGACAGGGCCCGGATCCCGGATGCAGTGAAGGGTCAGGTCATGCCCCCGCGAGGCCATGTGTGATAGAAAGGAGTAACCCCGCCGGCCATAGGCACCGGAGGGAATCTGAGGAGAAAGACAACAGATTCGCATGAATCTAGACTATCAGGGTGGGCTTTCGTTGTGCTAGCCTGAACGCCGGAATGTTGGAGACTTACTTCCGTCTCATTGCCCGCTATCCAGTTGCCGTGACAGCCGCGGTTCTGCCTGTCATGGTGGTGACCGCCTATTTCACCCAACAGGTGGGTGTCGATAACAACATCCGCATCTGGTTCGATGCCAAAGATCCGGCCATGGAACATTATGACCGTTTCCTCGAACGTTTCGGACGGGATGTGGCGGTGAGTATTGTGTTCTATGGAGACAGTCTCTTCACCGAGGAGAAGCTCGAAAAGTTCCGTTCAGGTGCGCAGAAACTCAAAGATAAAAGCGTCTGGTTCGAGGATGCGGTCTCGGTAGGGGATGTCTACACAGGATGGAAGGAAATCCAGGCCAAGTTCCCCTCTCCCGCTACGGAAGAGGCACGTTCAGCTGTCGATCTATTTAAGGAAGAGCTGACCCAATCAGACCTTTTCCGGGGCCTACTGGTTTCCGCGAATGGAAAGGCTGCCGCGCTCAATTTCACCCTCACCGAAGATGGTAACCGGTATTTTCGTGCCCAGGCCCTTGCCATGGCACGTGAAGTGGCGGATGAAATTGCGGATGGTGGTTCGTATGACATGGTCGGGCAGCCAGTCCATGGCGCGGAACTGGACCGTCTCTCCATGCGTGTCAAGAAGCTTTACACCCTGGTAGTCGGAGTGGCCTTTATCCTCTTGCTGGTGGTTTTTCGTTCGATTGGCCTGGCTTTCTATGGAATCCTCGCAGTTGTCACCACCCTCTTCATCCTTCAAACCTATGTCTATATCCGTGGGCTTGATCTGAATGTCGTCACCTCCGCCATGCCCACCCTGGTGATTGTCATCTCGTTGGCGAACTGTGTTCACTTGACCACCGAGTTCCGTCAGGAGCTGGCCCACGGTACCGAACCCTCGCAGGCTCTTATGAATGCGCTCCGGAATGTGATCTGGCCATGCCTCCTGAACGCCATTACCACCTGCTTCGGATTCCTTTCGCTGGTGTCCAGTACGATTACTCCGATCCGGAATCTGGGAGAGTTTGCGGCAGTAGGTGTGTTGTTGGCTTTTGTCATCTGTCTGACCGTCATGACTGCGGGCATTTCCCTGTGCCGGAATGGCGTCGCGCGCGGTGTCGCGCAACGTCCCCCAAAACCCGAAGAGGCCGAGTTCTTCTCCAGGATTGCACTGTTCGAGTATGAGTACCGTCGTGAAATCGTCTATGGTGCAATTCTCGTCGCGATCTTTGCGATCTGGTCAATCCTGCACCTGCGGATCGAGACCAATCCGCTTGAGTTTTTCCCGGAATCGAGTCCCTTTGCTCAATCCCATCGCCGTGTGGAAAGGGATTTCACAGGGCTCTCCCCTTTCAGCATCGAGGTGACTGGTACCAGCGATATGCTTGAACTCAAGAACCTGCGTGCCCTGGAGCTGATCCAACATTTCCTGGTGACCGATCCCGAGCTGAAAAACCGCATCTCACGCAGCAACTCCGCAGTGGACATGATCAAGGAAATCAACCGTCAATCGCGCGGTGGCGGACATTTCATGGCTTTTATCCCGAATGATCCCGAGGTCCTTAGAAAGGTGATCGATGGGATGCCGGAGCGCCTCAAACGCTCCATGGAGAAAAACTTCCTGGCCGATGACCGTCGGACTGCCCGGATTGCGGTCCGTGCCATGACCCTTTCTTCAACTGATTACCGTGTGATGCTGGATCGTCTCACCGAATGGATGGAGAGCACCTTCAAGGGGGAATACAAGACACGTACCACTGGCGTGGTCCCTCTCATTAACAGTGCCCAGGATACTATCCTTAGGAGCCAGCTTCAGAGTTTTGGTATTGCCGACCTGGTGATCTTCGTGGTGTATCTCCTGCTCTTGCGTAACCCGCTGGCTGCCATCATCGTCATGTTCGCCAACCTGATTCCGATCTTTGTCACGTTGGGCTCCATGTACTGGCTGGACATTTCCTTGAATGCCTCGACTGTCATGATCGCCAGTGCCGCCATTGGCATCACTGTGGATGACAGCATTCATTTCCTGCACCGTTATTCCCATGAACTGAAACGTCTGCGTTCGCGACGCGAGGCGATCCGCGCCACCCTGCGATCGGTGGGCAGGTCGATCACCACCAACTCACTCGTCAACAGCGCCGGCTTCTCCGTGCTCTTCTTCTCGGGTTTCATGCCCACTGTCTACTTCGGCGGGCTACTCGGTTTCGCGATGTTGAACGCCGCCATTGGTTTATTGGTGATCCTCCCCGGCTACATCCTGGTGTTCGGAATTGCGGGAAAGGAAGAGAGGACCTCATGAGGCTCCATCGTGTTCTCTTCATGGTGCTCATGGTTGGGCCGTTGATCCCCGCATTGGCAAAACCCGAGCTGCATTTTGCTCCACGCACGGGGGGGGCATCGGTGAAGATCGAGGCGGCCACCTTTGCCTTGAGTATTGGCGGAGTGTCGAGGGAGGTCACGGTAGACCCTTTTTTCATCCGGACCTCTTTGGTGACTGTCGCCGAGTACTCCATTTACCTTGCTGACAGTCCCGGGGCGGTCACCCCCGAATACTGGGGCGAGCTGAAGGAGAATCCGAATCAACCGGTCACTGGCCTTGATCTGCGTGCCATTGTCCCCTTCCTGAAATGGCTTAGCGCGAGTGACAGCCAGCATGTGTACCGTCTGCCCACCGAGGCTGAGTGGCGACGTGCTTTCAGCTTGAATCTGCTTGACCGTGAAGACAACCCGGTGGATGAGTTCCTCCTCGACCGTTACAGCGCCTCTTTTTCCGAATGGGGCGATCAGGAATCCCCTATCCGCAATCCCTTCGGTCCAGTTTCCGGTTTGAATGTGGTCGGGCTCCGTGTCCTGGAGAACCGGGTAGTGGAACGGGGCCCGATAGCCCCGGATCATGTCAGTCTGCAGGCGGGTTTCCGTTATGCCTTCAGTCTATCCGGTCCTGGTCCGGTGGGAGCCAGGATGATGAAAGAGGCGATGGCCAAGGGAGACCAGCTTCCGCCCGGTATGAATCCACCCGCCACCCCTCCACCACAACCAACCACAACCACAACAGCCCCAGGATTTCAGCCACTGTTCGCCGAGTTCATGCGTCTGCAGGGGGAGCTGGCTGCTGAACAGGCCGCTTACAAGACCAGTCATCCTGCATTCGCACTTTTTGAACAATCAAAGTCCAATCCGCTTCGTCTCGCATGCCGGAAGGCAACTGAAACATTGAAACAAAAACGTATTCCACCAGCTGAATATCAAAAAGTTGCCACCACGATTCTCCCCAGGATCAAGCCGTTGATCCCTCTTGCGATCGCCCAGACTTATGGGAACCTGATCCACCAGACCGTCACCTCGCATCCCCCCAGGGATGAGGTGGACCAGTCCTTTTACCAGGTTCTCAATCCCATGCTGAAAGAAAGGGAGAAGGCCCAAGGTGCTCGATTTGAGATGCCTTTTCCGGAAGGATCGGTGGAGAGTCTGACTGCTTATTACCTGATCGGTTATGAATTGGAGAGATTCCAGGATCTATGGTGGAACACGATCGGGAGGTATCCTTCAGAAATCCGGGAGAAAGAAGCTCGCGCGACCGCGTTGGGAAAAGAACTTATGGAAAAGTATCCCACCGAGTTCCAGAACCTGATGAGTAGCCTGGCCCCGTTCCTCTCAGTTCCCAAATCCGAATGATTCTTTGCTGGTGAATAAAATGAATCTTGTCCTTTTTGATATCGATGGGACGCTGACCCATACTGTCAGCACCGATGAAGACTGTTTCAGGAGCGCTTATGAGGAAGCCCTCGGCATCCCCAACATCAACACCGACTGGTCGGTGTATTCTCACTGTGTCGATTCCACGATCTGCCATGAGATTGTTCAGGCCCATCTTGGACGCTCCCCACTGGATGGCGAGATCCGCAACCTCAAGGATTGCTTTATGAAGCATCTGAGAGATTGTGCACGTAAAAACCCGCTTGCATTCCAACCCATTCCCGGGATTGGTGAGGTCTTTTCATGGCTCCGTTCAAGCAAGGATTGGGCCGTCTCGATCGCAACGGGGGGATGGGAGTGTTCTGCCCGTCTGAAACTGGAGTTAGCTGGGATTCAAGTGGATGGCCTTCCCTTCGCTTCGGCTGATGATGGTTACACCCGGGAAGACATTCTCTCCATTGCGATCGCGCGAGCGAGAGCCCGGTACCGACAGGACGGGTTTGATCGGATTGTCTCTGTCGGTGATGGAACCTGGGATGTGATAGGCGCTTCCCGGATGAAACTGCCCTTCATTGGTATCGCGGAAGGTCCACAGCGGGAAAGACTTCTGCAACAGGGCGCAAGGGATGTGCTTCCAAATTACCGGGATCTGAATGGCTTCATCTGCTTATTGAAAGAGTCAGTAGTTCCCTAATCTCAATCAACATGGGTCGTTGAATCCTAGGTTGAATCCTGATTTCAAGATCAGGAACAATTCCTTCCAAGTGCTGATTATGGATGATATCTTATCATATTTGAGATTGTATTTGTCTCCTCTGACAACATCGTGCCGGTCGAAACTCTCACAGGGTTTACATGTAAATTGGTTTATCTGCTTTGTTTCAAGCCACTTCCATCGATTATCACAATCTGGCACGTCATCTGCCTTAGAAAGAATCAATTCAGGACTGAAAGGACAACGGAGGAAGTCATGCGGACGACGACGAATGAATTGGTCTTCAAAGGGATAATCCTTCTCGCAGGATTAATAGTGTTGGTACCTCTGGCCGGGGCTACCCCCATCTATCTCACCTTTGACTGTATTACCAACAACAACCCTAACAGTTCAGCGATTGGCGAAAGCCAGCTCAAAGTCAAAGTCGATGAATATGGAGTTGGCAAGGTTCTTTTCACCTTTTTCAACGTTGGGATAGCGGCCTGTTCGATCACCGACGTGTATTTTGACAATGGCAAACCGGCGGAAACGCTGAAAAATCTGTATGGGCTGATTGACAAAGACAATGGAATAGGTGGTGACAATGGGGTGGACTTCAGTCCCAATGCCAGTCCCGCCAACCTTCCGGGGGCTAATTTTGCAACTCCTCCATTTGTGGTTTCAGCCGGTCTGTCAGCGGATTCAGATAGTCCGGTCATGTCCAATGGAGTCAATCCCGGAGAAAGTCTCGGGGTCATCTTCACATTGCTGTCTGGAAAAACCTTTGCTTCGGTTGTGGCGGCTCTGGCCAGTGGTGACCTGCGTGTCGGTATTCATGTTCAAGGTTTCGCAAATGGGTTCAGTGAGGGTTATATCAACATCCCTCCTCCGAACACTTCCCTGATTCCGGAACCGGGCACCATCAGTTTACTCGCGATGGGTCTGATCTCTCTTGCTTCCATCAAGAGGCGCCGTACTGCCTGAAACTCTTGCTTGCTGGATCGCTTCTGTTGAAAGGGGGGACTGGGGCAACCTGGTCCCTCTCTCATTTCAGGTCAGGTGAATCTCGAGAAGGCCATGTTTGATCAACCCATTGATGAGAAAACCGGTTCCTACCAACAGGATGACAATGCTGGATAAGACCGGTAAAAGCTGGACGAAACGGCTGTTGGGCGAGTACCTGTCGAAAAAGCGGCGTGAACGGACCATCACAATTCCGACAGCCATCAAAGCCACCGCCAAGCCTGTGCTGAAGACAGTGATCAGGTAAAGACCCACTGCGGCACGTCCACTTGTCAGCGCCATCATCATCACAAACAGCGCGCCGGGGCAGGGAACAATTCCTCCTGTAATACCCAGGGTGAGAAGATTCCAATAGGACACCTGCCGGGACTTTTCCCCGGTCCGCACACAGTCCTCTTCATGGGAATGGAGATGTGAATGTCCATGGTCATGAGGAGGGGAGTGATCATGGGGGTGAACATGCTGATGATCATGCCCTAGATCGTCATGGTGATGATCCTCGAATTGGTGGTGGTCCTCGAAATGATGATGGTCCTCTCTTTCATGATCCTGTGAATGATGTTCATAAACATGGGGAGCATGGGAATGTCCATGTCCCAGGCCATGGGTATGGTAATTGGGGTCGGCCAGATCCCCCAGAATGTAAGCCCGGTAGTAGCGGAGAAAAAGGACCAGACCCATCAAGACGATCAAGGCCCAGGAGCCACATTCGAGCCAGGGGAGATAGGTCCCCTGGACTTTATCCAGATTTGTCAGCGCGATGAGTCCGAGGATGTAGACTGAAAAGGTATGCGTAAAGGTGACAATCAGGGTCAGCAGGACTGCATGGAACACGGTCCCATTCGAGCCGACCAGGTAAGCGGCCACGATAGTCTTTCCATGTCCCGGTTCCATTGCATGAGCGGCTCCGTAGATCAATGAAAGGAGTGTGGCGAAGAGCAGAAATCCAGTTCCTCCCCCCTCATTCCCTGTGAACAATCCCCGGAACTGGCTGTCTGCCCAGGTCTCTCGATTCGGTTTGGTACTGGTCCCTTCCGCATATTCCGGTGCCGCAGCCTTTGAAAGATCGGAATCATCACGGGTGGAACTCACATCGCTGAAGCTGGAGCGGGAATCCTTTCCGGTTCTCTCTCCAGTGCCTGGAACGGAAAGGGATTTTTGCTCCAGCACAGGGCGTTCACGACCCAGGGCGATTGAGGGAACTTCGAAGCCGCGTGGATTCAGACTGAGAAAGGGATCGGGGGGCTGGAGAGGCAGAGCACGGCTACTGGAGGGAATGTTGGCCAGGCTGGGACTGTGTTTGATCTGGGAGGGAAGCAGGTCCCATTTGGTGGTATGACCGTAAACCAGGGCAGTGGCTTCAGTGATGACCGGGGGGGCCATCCCAGGTGGCGGCTTGGCTTCTGTACTCCAAACAGATCCCAGTTTCAGGAAACCCGAGCAAAGCAGGCGAATCTGACGGTCACCGCGTGCCTCGGCACGGTGTCTCAGATCGAACTGAAAAGAAGTCCCCGAAGCGGGAACTTGATCGAGACCTCCCTGGAAAGAGGTGATTACCTTGAGCCTGGGAGCTGGAATCTCCTGAAGTAGCACCTCACCGCGTTTGTAAGCGAGCACTATCCGCTGACCATTCGATGTCAGCACCAATTCATTCGAGAGAACTCTCTCGAAGGCTCTCAGGTATTGACTGTTTTCCTCTTCGGAAAGTGTGGTATCCGAGTTGGTATCCACCTTGGGGAACTCCGCCACGGTGGGTATCTCGGCGAATTCAATCCGGTGGATCAGCGAAACTTCCGAAGAGGACATGGTGATGTCCACATATTGGTCAGTGGCGAAGCTATCCAATGGATGAGAGATGGCTTGTCCTGAGAGGGCCAGCAACAGGAACGTAAGGGATTTCAGTATTGGTTTGAGAGCCATGGTCAAAGGTGAGGGGAATCGCCAAACTGTACAGTGTTGACAACAATGAAAACGGTCCCTAGGCTCCCCTCCGGCTGTTCATTATGATCGATCTTTCTCCCGAAAACATAGCCCTTCTCTGGAAAGCCAAGCAGTACGGATTTTCGGACCACCAGATCGCCCATGCCTGGAGAATGAGCGAAATGGAGGTCCGGGAGCTGCGCCGGAAGGCGGGAGTTTTGCCTGTTTTCAAGCTGGTGGACACCTGTGCCGCCGAGTTTGAAGCCTATACCCCCTATTATTATTCCAGTTACGAAATGCCCTCCTTCACCTGTAAGGAGGGAGAAGCTCCTCGTTCCTCCTCAGACTCCGAGATCCGCAAGACAGACCGGCAGACGATCATGATCCTCGGCGGAGGTGCTAACCGCATCGGTCAGGGGATCGAGTTCGACTACTGCTGTTGTCATGCTGCCTTCGCACTGCGTGATGCCGGATTTGACACGGTGATGGTAAACTCCAATCCAGAGACTGTCTCCACCGACTACGATACCTCCACCCGTCTCTACTTCGAGCCGCTCACTTTCGAAAACATCCTCAACATTGTGGAGGTGGAGCAACCGTTTGGTGTCATTGTCCAGTTTGGCGGACAAACCCCCCTCAACCTGGCACTCCGGCTCGAATCTGCGGGTGTTCCCATCCTGGGAACCAGCCCTGAGTCTATCGACAGAACCGAAGACCGTAAATTCTTCGGAGCTTTTCTCAACGAACTCGGGATCCGTCAACCCGATGGCGGAACTGCCACCAACTTCGAGGAAGCCGTGGAAGTTGCCCGTCGGATCGGCTTCCCTGTCCTGGTCCGCCCCAGCTTCGTCCTGGGCGGGCGTGCCATGGAGATCGTCTATGACGAGGAGTCGCTCAGACAGTATGTCGCCCGGGCGGTGGAGGCTTCTCCGGAACGGCCCATTCTGATCGATCGATACCTGGATGATGCCATCGAGGTGGATGTCGATGCGGTCTGTGATGGAAAGACCTGTGTTATCGGTGGAATCATGGAGCACATCGAGCAGGCTGGAGTTCACTCCGGCGACAGTGCCTGTGTCCTGCCCCCACGTTCCCTGTGTGAACGTGTACTGAATGAGATTCGAGAGAGTACCCGCAAGATCGCCCTGGCCCTTCCGGTTAAGGGTCTGATGAATGTGCAGTATGCCGTTCAGCAGTGCCCCGAGGAACCGGATGGACGGGTCTATGTCCTGGAAGTTAATCCACGCGCCTCGCGGACAGTGCCTTTCGTGAGTAAGGCTATGGGAGTGCCCTTGGCGCGGATCGCGGCGCTGGTGATGGCCGGGAAGAGTCTTGGGGAACTTGGTCTCACTCAAGAGCCGGTATCCCATTACTACTCGGTCAAAGAGGCAGTCCTCCCCTTTATCAAGTTCCGTGAGGTTGATCCATTACTGGGACCAGAAATGCGATCGACCGGAGAGGTCATGGGTATTTCCGGCAACTATGGGGTGGCCTATGCCAAGTCGCAGGCTGCTGCTGGCTCGGGTTTACCGACTCCTCCCAAGGAGGGGGAGGTCAAACGTGCTTTCCTCTCGGTCAACAACCGTCACAAAGAAGCCCTGGTACCTATCGCCACCGCCCTAAGCACCATGGGTTTTGATCTGGTGGCCACGGAGGGAACCTGCCGGGTTCTGGCCGAGCATGGGATCGAGGCACAACGAGTTTTTAAGGTTCACGAAGGACGTCCAAACATTGTCGACCGGATCAAAAGCAACGAAATTCACCTGGTGTTTAACACGCCCCTTGGGGCCGCTTCGCAACACGATGAACGTTCCATCCGCCGCGCGGTGATCGAAGCGGGAATTCCCTATGCGACCACTCTTCCCGCCGCGCGGGCGATGGTTGAGGCCATCGGTCATCTGGACACATCCCTCAGCCATGAGGTTCGCTCGCTTCAGGAATGGCATAAACTCAACCATCCGACCACTAAAGGCTAGGTGTACGAAGTATTTCCTTGACTTCACACTTGGCGAAAATTATAATTCCCATAATCACCAAAAAGGAGATTGTCCCATGACCGAAGTCAGTCCGGTTATGTTAGGGACGGAAGCGATGGCCCAGCTCTTGGCGGCTGCCATGACGCAATCGTTGGAGCAAGCCACCAATATTGCCGTCCTTAATCTCCAGCTTGCCACCTCTACCATTACGTCCGGAGCCAATCCCGAAGGAGTCGGCCAACTTGTTGATTTGATGGCTTGAGACCAGTCCCCCATACTGGTTTCCGGCACTCGCAAAGCATGAAAATGACCCATACTAGCTGGTCCAGGAGTTGCACTCCTGGACCGGGCCCTTCTGTGGGAGTTGCACTCCCACGCTTCTCCACTCCGGCGTAACCTCCTGCGGAGTTCAACTCCGCTAGAAGGGCCCACGAGTACAACTCATGGGTGAGCTGATGTGGGCTTCGAGTAAGCCTATTTTCGAAGCAGTTGAGTTCACAGTCTGCCCAGACCTATGGCTCCCTTCCGGAGGTTGTTTGAATCGCTACCTCCTGAAGGATATCTCCCATTGAAAAAGAACCATTGGTTGGGCTGTAAAGGATAATTTCATTGGGAAGGTCAGAGTCTGTTCTGTGATTTGGGCCCACCGAGAGGAGCAGGCCTGTCTGATCACTTTTTTTGTACCATTGGATTTTCGAAAAGCCTGGAGCGAATGGATCCACCCTCTCGCTTTCCGTGAAAAGCGAATCAATGCCTGTTTGAAGCTCTCCGGACTGGATGGCCGATTCGTTAATTTTCTCGGCCATCGCTCTCATGATCCCGTGGCATTTGGTGAGCTTGGCCCGGATAGGAACCTCCACGAACCCTGGCATGGCCCAACTTCCCAAAGCCAGCAAAAGACCAAGGGCCAGGATCACACCTGGATGTATCTCAGATGCGGCCTCGGAACGTGAAAGCAAATCAATTGAGGCCAGAACTG
>CAYZUX010000002.1:0-95742 GCA_964481775.1 uncultured bacterium
GTGGCTGATCCCTGTCCAGGGGGTGGCACCTACACAGTAGGGGACATCAATGACACGAATGGGTTGGTGGTTGTCCCAGTCTGCGACATGGAGAATGAAGATGGGGGTGGTGGAGTGACTTTCATGGCTCAGGGGCTTCATATCCACCGGCGTTCCTATCAGATGGATGCGTCTGGAAACTACGCACGCGATGCCAACCACACCTTCGCGAACTGAAGAAATTCTCCTGAAAGAACCTCACCCCCTCTGAAGAACCTCACGCCCCAACCCCCTCTCCCGAAAGGAGAGGGGGGCTTTTTATGATGGGTCTACACCCGGTGGAGGGACACATTCCATTGCGTCCAAGCAGAAGCCGGCATGAAAGCCGGCCCTCCAGCTGAAGATTTTTTTTACAACCAGATTCCCGGCTGCCTCAATCCGGCGGTTTCCTCGAAGCCCAGCATCAGGTTCATATTCTGAACCGCCTGGCCGGCGGCACCTTTGATGAGGTTGTCCTCGACGCTGGTGACGATCAGACGGTTGTTGCGGCTGTCCACATGCACGGAGATGTCCAGGAAATTGGATCCTTGAACCCCTTTAAGGGTGCACTCCTCACCCAGGGGAAGGACCCGTACGAAAGGCTCGTCGGAGTAAGCCTTCTCATAAACCACCTGGACATCCTCGGCGGAGAGTTTACTGGTCAGCTCACCATAAATGGTGGTGAGAATACCGCGGGTAACCGGCAAGAGATGTGGAACAAACGAAATCCTCACCTCCTGGCCCGCGAGGAGACTGAGTTCCTGTTCAACCTCGGGGATGTGCTTGTGACCCGTCACCTTGTAGGCATTGAAGTTGCCATCGCACTCGGCGAAATGCATCCGTTGCGAAAGGTGTTTGCCTGCGCCGCTCACGCCAGACTTGCAGTCGGCGATGATGGAAGTGGGGGAGATCAAACCCGCTCTGACCGCAGGAGCGATTCCCAGAGCCACACTGGTCGCATAACAGCCTGGATTGGCGACCACCCGGGCATTGCGGATCTCCTCGCGATGCAACTCAGGTAAGCCATAGACCGCCTCTTTGAGCAGGTCCGGATCTTTGTGCTCAAGCCCATAAAAGGACTTGTGGATGGCGGTGTCACGCAGACGGGTATCGCCTGAAAAATCGACCACTCGAATCCCCCGGTCAAGGTAACCGCGGGCCAATTCCATGGTGACTCCATCGGGAGTGGCGAAGAAAACCAGGTCAGCCGGGAGACCGTCATCTTTCCCCACCACCATCTGCTGGGTGGTGCCCCGCAGATTGGGACGGTATTTCCAGAGGGGGGTTGGTTCCTCCGCACGGCGGTCGATGAGTTGTATCGAATCCACACTGGGATGAGAAATGAGAAGGCGTGCCAGCTCACTTCCCGAATAACCGGCAACACCGATGACTTTGACACTGGACATAACCAATCAACTCCTTGTGGCTGGGAGAACGGGGGATTACTGCTGCTTGGGGATCTTGATCTGGATCCGGTTGGGATTGCCCCTCTGTCCGGAATCACAACAAGAGCCACCCCCTCGCTTCCGCGAGGTATGGTAGAGGAGGTAGAGGATTGCTCCAAGGACAGCCGCCGCAACAAGGAGTGGATCGAGCCAGTCCGACATCAGCTGTACCCCAAAAGTTTGCCACCCTGATAGAAGAGGAACGACATCCCCCAGGCAAGCAGACTCATATACACAAACATGAAAACGGGCCAGGTCCAGGAGTGGGTTTCACGTTTGACGACCGCAAGGGTAGACATGCACTGACAGGCGAATACATAAAAGATCAGAAGGGATAAACCAACCAGGGGAGTGTAAAGCGGGAGGTCCGAACCCTCTCGTTTTTCGGCCCGGAGTGCCTGACGGAGGGAGGAGCTCGACTCGTTCTCCTCACCACTGCCGATACCATAGATCACGCCCATGGTGCTTACAAAAACCTCGCGCGCCGCAAAAGAAGCGACCAATCCAATTCCGATCTTCCAGTCAAACCCCAACGGTTCGATCAGTGGTTCGAGGGCGCGTCCAAATTTCCCCCCCAGGCTATTTTCAAGGATCGACTCCCGTTCTTTCAGATCAACCATCGCCAAAGCCTCGGATTTGGCGGTATCAGAAAGGTCCGTACTGCTCTCGATCCGTGTACGTTCCGCCACAAAGTGATCTTCCATGTTTTTATCACGCGGAAAAGAGAGAAATACCCACAGAAGAATCGTCACCGCAAGGATGACTGTTCCCGCGCGGGCAAGGAATTGGAGACTGCGATCCCAAAGCAGCAAAAGCAGGGTCTTGAGTGAGGGCAGTTTGTATGTGGGCAATTCCAGGAGGAGAACCGGCTTGGGGCTTCTGAGCAGGGTTTTCTTGAAAATTGCCGCCACGACAATCGCCATGGCCACACCAAGGAAGTAAAGGAGGAGCATCACCACCCCTCCCACATTAAAGAAACCGAAGATCTTCTGGTCCGCCGCGAAGACAGTTCCGATCACCAGGGTATACACCGGCAAACGTGCACTGCAGGACATCAGGGGAGCGACCAGTATCGTCACAAGCCGGTCTTTGCGGCTGGGAATGGTACGTGTCGTCATGATTCCAGGAACCGCACAGGCGAAACTGGAAAGGAGTGGGACAAAGGCTTTGCCATCCAGTCCCACCGCCGACATAAGGCGATCCATGATGAAAGCAGCCCGCGCCAGATATCCAGTGTCCTCCAGAATTCCCAGGAACAGAAAGAGGATAAGAATCTGGGGCAGAAAAATTACTGTGTTACCAACCCCGGCAAGGATCCCTTCGACAAGCATCCCACGGAAAAGGGAGTCGGGAAGGCTGGCCTCGATCACCCCTCCCAACCACCCGAAGAACGAATCAATGATATCCATGGCAGGACCAGACCAACTGAAGATGGCCTGAAAAACAAAGGCGAAAACCGCCGCAAAGATGATCGGGCCCAACACCAGGTGGAGGAAGATTCCATCCAGTTTCTCAGTCAGGGTATGGGGGCGTTCCTCATGAAAAAACTGTGCATCCTGGAGCAAGCCGCCAATATAGGCGTAGCGTGCCTCGGACTCCACTTTGCGGAGAAGATCAGTCTTGAGGTGGAGATCATTGAGAGTCTTGCGGGTAAGTTCCATCTCAAGAGGAGGTAGTCGAACTGCTTCATCCCCCTCGAGGTTAGCCAGAAGCGCCCATAGGGCTTCCGGACGGCAATCTCTTCCGGGTGGAATCACTCCACGGTCCCGGAAATGACCCGACAGGTATCCGACTGGCTCCTCGAGAGTGGGAGGAAGCGAGTTGATGAATGGTGTTCTGGCTGTCCCATTGGTGTGGGAGTTGTTGAGAAGCTCATTCAGCTTCCTGATCACCTGCGCAATACCCTCCCCCTTGCGGGCTATTGCAGGGATCACCGGACAGCCAAGGGTTTTTTCCAGACGAGCCGGTTCCAGGTGGTAGCCCTTCTCGGCGGCAATGTCGATCATGTTCAGGATGACAATGAGCGGGATACCATGGTCGATCAATTGAGTCACGAGGTAGAGGTTACGCTCGAGGTTGGAGGCATCTATGACACAAAGGACCAGGGAGGGGGCTTCACGATGCGGAATTCTTCCGAAAAGCACATCATGCGCCACCTGCTCCTCGGGGCTTCTTGCGGTCAGACTATAACAGCCGGGAAGATCCACGAGGATCACAGATTCCCCGTTGGAAAGACGGAGGATGGCCTCTTTCTGTTCAACTGTAACACCGGGATAATTGGCAACTTTCTGACGTGTTCCCGCAAGGGCATTGAAGACTGTGGTCTTCCCAGCATTCGGATTCCCGGCAACAGCGACACATTTCATGGAAGGTTTCCGGGATTCTGGTGATAGAAGGTTCAGGCAGGTTGAGGTTCCAGGAGAATCTCCTGGGCATCACGCCGACGAATGGCAATATAGGTTCCCTTAATACGGATGGCGATGGGACAACCGAAGGGCGAAGTTCTCTCGACTTTCACCAGGGAGCCTGCCACAAGACCCATCTCCATGAGCCGGGTGATCGAGTCGCCGGCGCCATTGACTTTCAAGACCTTTCCAACTTTGCCAATCGGCAGTTTGTCTAATGAGATCCCCATTTCCAGATACCTCACCCTATTTTCTGTCAGTGTACCCTAACCAATGATGGAAGTATAGATCCCTCCGTTGTGTTTACATAAAAAAATTAGCCTTTGGGAACAAGAATAAGGAAATGCAATCATAGGCTACCCTCTGGAAAGCTCTCGGGCACGGTCTCTCGCCGCGGTCACCCCTGCGAGCAAAGCCTGCTCCAGACCGCTCTTTTCCATGGCCTCCAAGCCAGCCAAAGTGGTCCCACCGGGTGAACAGACACGACGGCAGAGCTCCCCAGCGGGTTCCGGGGAGGATGCAAGCATCTCCGAGGCTCCGAGGAAGGTTTGCCGGACCAGCGCAGAGGACTGCTTTTCGCTCAACCCCAGAATGGTTCCCGCCCGGATCAGGATCTCGGCCATGCGGAAGATGTAGCCGGGACCACTGCCGCTGATGGCTGTGACTGCATCCAGTAGCTCCTCCGGGAGTCGTATCGTGGTCCCCACTGTCTGGAGGATACTCTCTGCAACCAAGTAAGCATCCTCCGGAGTGGGTGGACTGATTGCAATACCGGTAACTCCCTTGCCGAGGGTCGCAGGAAGATTGGGCATGGTCCGTACAAGCCGGGTATGTCCATTGAGCCTTTCTCGCAACACCGTCGTTGTCACCCCCGCAAGGATCGAGAGGACTGTCTGATCTGAAGACAGGGCTGACGCGATCGCTGGTGCTACCTGGCTGAGAACCTGGGGTTTAATGGCCAGAACCACGGTCTCACTGCCACGAATCACATCGAGGTTGTTCTCTGAAACATCAACCCCGCTCTCATTGGCAAGGAAAGCCCGCCTCGCAGGTGAGACATCACTGACCAGAATTTGGGTGGGGAGACAAAGACCACGGTTCAGTAAACCACGCAGCAGGGCCACTGCCATGTTCCCCCCACCGACAAAACCATAACGATAATCCATGGCAAGGTCCCTTACTTGAGAGTGAAGCCTTTCGATTTGGCAAATTCAATGACATTTTCTTTGGTGACCACATCGGTTCCGGTGTCGACATCATCCGCCACTTCTTTCATCCTGTCTCCCGCTTTGCGAAGTTTGTCGAGGGTCATGATGGCTTCATATCCAACCGCGATCGGCTTCTGACCGACCACCGCCTCCATGAGTCCATCCTTGATGAGCTGGAGTTCGATTTCCATGGTGTCAAATCCGATCACCACATAATCGAGACCCTTATCACGGCGAAGGTTTGCAGCCGGAATCGCACTCCACAGGCCGACACCAAAGATCCCCTTGGTATCCGGGTTGGCCGCGAGATAGGCTTCGATGATCTGGGTAGCGCGATTCATGTCATCATTGCAATACTGAATGGGAGCCAGTTCCAGGTTCGAGCCTTTCAGGGCGCGTTGAAAACCTTCAACCCGTTGGTTGAGGTTGAGTGCCCCCGGTCCTCCACTCACCGCCAATACCTTACCCCCACCTGGGAGGTACTTTTTCAACAACTTTCCCGCCTCATAACCGGCCTGTTCATTAAAGGTTCCAACATAACACAGGCGTTCAGAATCAGGTGAGTCGGCATCGAAACAGATCACCGGGATCCCTCTGGCACGTGCTTTGGCGATCACCTCGATGACACTGTCGGGAACATTCGGTGAAATCCCGATACCATCGACTTTTTTCTCAAGCAAGGCCTCGATCTTCTGGACCTGTTGATTGGCATCAGCCTCGATGGGGGCCACAAACTCAGCCTTGACACCAAGCTCTTTTGCAGCCTTGTCCATCCCGACCTTGACCTCATCCCAGAAGGGATTGTTCAACGATTTCGGGCAAAGGGCATAGAAAATTTCCTCGGCTTGGACTGAAGCACCTGATACTGAAACGAAAGCCACTATACCAAGCAGGATTGCTCTGGACATGATTCCTCCCATCAGGAAAAAGGATGTGTATGGCCAAGCAGATCGATGACCTACTGAAACGGGAGTCTACCTTTCCGTTGAAGGCGGTGCAATCATGCCGGTCTGAGGCCAAGCTGGCCCTGTCTGTTTTCAACTACCGAGGAGGCCACCGACATGACACGGTCGTTGCAGTTTCTCTCTACCACGATGGGATTGTTCTTGTCTTTCCAAGTGCTGGCAGGAACCACCACACTGGATGCGGATGGGGGGATCCGGTTGAACGGTGAACGGTGGTTCCCAATCGGGCTTTATGCGACGCCTGCCGATGCCACCGGATTCCAGGAGATCGCCAAGGTGGGATTCAACCTTGTCCGGACTGGATCTGACAAAAAGGAACTGGATCTGGCTTATGGAGCGGGACTTACCGCCTGGATTCCAGTCGGCGGTGAATCGTCGGTTACCGATCCTACCAGCGAGGCACGTCTGGCTAACCTGGTGAACGGGTTGAAAGACCATCCGGCATTGGCCTTCTGGGAGCTGCCCGATGAGGCCCTGTGGAATATTCAACACACCATCCGGGAGGCCTATGGAGCGGAAAGAAGCCAGATGTTCGAGGCCCTCTCCACCAAGCTCCAGGCGGGGGGAGAGGTTACCGCCCTGAAGAACCTTTATCGTGAGTTGGTCTCAGCGGAGGCGATTCAAAATTCCGCTGGAATGGAAGCCAATCTCGCTGAACTCCGCAAGAATCTCCTTCCCGATACCCCCCCCAGCAATCGCCGGTCGCTGGCCACCTGTCTCGAAGAAGAGGCTCGTCTCTATCAAAACTTCCTCGCGGGTTACCGCACTTTCAGGAAAAATGATCCCAACCATCTGGTCTGGCAGAATCATGCTCCCCGTAACAGCGCTGATCTGCTGGCCAAACACGCGGATTATTGCGATCTCATTGGTTGCGACATCTATGCTTATCCTGCTGACTCCTCCAATGGACACTCCGATCTGATTGATCGTTCGCTGGCATCAGTGGGGGCTTACACCGAACGATTCGGCAGACTGGCGCCAGATAAGGGAGTCTTGATGGTCCTCCAGGGTTTCGGATGGAAGGCGATCAATCCAAGCAGCACCGCGGGTGGTCCCCCGGAATACCTGCACTCCCGTTTCATGGCCTATGACGCCATAGCACGTGGAGCCAATGCCATCTGTTATTGGGGAACCAATTATGATGATGAACAGAAATCGGCCTGGAAAGGTCTGGTTCCCGTGATCCGTGAGTTGGCCAGCCTTCAGAAGTTTCTCGCACAACCGGAGGTTCAACTCCCCCTGCGGATCGAGCAGACACCCTCCTGGAATTCCCAGGAACATTCTGTCATCTGCAGTGTACGGCGTGTGGGAGAAGACTGGCTGTTTATCTTTGTCAATGAACTGAGTGCGCCTCAATCAGTCCAGGTGGAGTTTCCAGCGCAATTTGTGGGCAAACGGCTCTACCTGCTTTATGAAAACCTGTTCGTGGATCCCGTGGCGGAAGGGTACTTCCCACTCGCATTCCCCGGATATGGGGTGAGGATTCTCTCCACACAAAATGATCTGGAGGTGGAGGAGTTGAGGGGTCTGAACCGGTTTTTCAAGGAGCCTTTCTGAGATAAGCTAAGGAAATCACTACGGGAGGTCGAAGGCCATGAAACGTCGGACTTTTATCGGTGGGGCTTTGGCGGGAGCCACAACCCTCCTGGCTGGATCACAAGTAGCGACCCACACTGAAACTCCGGAAACCAAGGGGCCCAATCCATTCGAGAAGGTTCCCCTTGGAAAGAGTGGTCTGGTTGTATCTCGCGTGGGGATGGGCAGCGGGATGCGTGGCTGGCAGAGGCGCTCCAATCAAACCCGTCTGGGAGATGAAAAGTTCCGCGCCCTCTGGCGGTATGGATTCGACCAGGGAATCAACTATTTCGACATGGCGGATCTATATGGAAGCCACCAGGATGTCATGGTGGCCCTGAAGGGAGTGCCTCGTGACCAGTTTGTGCTGGTCAGCAAGATCTGGTGGCGTGAGGGAGGACTTCCCGAACAGGAACGGCTAGATGCAGACATTCTGGTGGAACGATTCCTCAAGGAGATCGGGACCGATTATATCGATCTGGTCCATCTACACTGTGTGACCGAAGCCGATTGGCCGATCAAGCTGGCCAAACAGATGGAATTGCTTGATAAGGTCAAGCAACAGGGGAAGATCCGTGCCCACGGGGTATCGGTACATGCCCTGCCAGCGCTTGCGGTTGCGGCGGAACATCCCTGGGTCGATGCGGTCCATACACGCATCAATCCATTTGGGGTTAAAATGGATGGCCCCCCTGATCAGGTGGTTCCCATTCTCAAAAGGATGCATGCCAATGGCAAAGGTGTGACCGGAATGAAGATCATCGGAGAGGGAGAGTTCCGGAATGATCCGGACAAGCGCGATCAGTCGATCCGTTTTGTCCTGAACCTTGAGTGTGTCGACACCTGCATCGTCGGTTTCGAAAAACCCGAGGAAGTCGATGACTTCAGGGAACGTGCGATAAAGGCACTGGCGGAGGTATAAGGGCATCCCGCCCTACCCCCGAACGGGTTCTTTACCTCGACTGGTCATTTGGTCCAATCCAGAGCCGGTGTTCCCTGGAGAATTTCCAATCCGACCCCTCGAGGTGCGCGCTGAGGGTTGGCATATCTTTCTCGAGCATGGGGCCAGTTTCCTCCCAGGGACGGATGCCGCTGACCGCATCGAGGGCCCGGAGGTTCTGTAAACCCACCACGGTCGCGCAACGGAGAGACTTCTCAATGGAAAGCCCACGCAGGAATCCGGTCAGCAGGCCGGCGATCGCGGAATCCCCTGAACCAGTCGCACTGGCCATTTTGTCCACCACAAAGGCCTCGGCCCAAAGCTCACGGCTGCCCCAGTTATCAGGATCGCCAGGACGTGCCGCGCCCATCTCTTCAAAACACTGCTTGGGGCCGGTTCTGAAATAAAAACCGCGGTGAGCCGCTTTCAGGGTCACCATCTTCGCACCCAAAGAGAGGCATTCCCCGGCGATCTCCCCATACCTTGCAGGTGAGATCAGATCCACCAGTTCTGCATCCTGCGCTGCCCGCTTCATCTCCAGAAACTCCTCTTTGTGGAGCATGAAGAAACACTCCTCGATGGAAGGAACAAAGATATCCACGGAAGGAAGGATTTTCGTGAGGATGTCACGCCAGGAGACTTTCCCCGAATCGGAATCCGGATCGGGAAGGCTCATATCGAGCGAAACAGTCGCGCCGGCCTCCTTGGCAGTCTGAAGAACCTGACGGAGTTCCTCGCCTTCAGACTCATACATCCGGCGCATGAGGGGGGGATATCCGAAATGAAACAGCCGACATTGGGATATCAGATTTGGATCGAGATCCTCTGGACCGAAGGTGTCATTGGTTCCAGGGTTGTGGATGAAAATACGGTCGATGCCCGGCGGGGCAATGGCCACGGTGTAGGCGCTCGCGAATCCTTTGGCGATATGGACCCCATCCGCATTGCCATTGCGCTTCAAAACAGTGACGGTCAAATGACCGAGATCATCATCGCCACAACGCGCACAGAAGACCACTTTGCTTCCCAGGGTCTTCAGGTTAATTCCGGTGTTCGAGACCGGACCACCGGTACTCACCGCAGCCTCGGCAACATTCACCAGCTTGCCCGGACGCAGAATCTCGCTGATCTGACGTGCGCCGGTATCGTAAAAGCGGGGGATAATATCCAGACAGAGATGGCCCGCTGCCATAACATCATAGGGTCTCGACATGAATCACTTGCCTCCCAACATCCATTCCCGCATTTCAAGGAAATGATGAGCGGTAGTTTAGCGTGTACTGATTTAGAAGGAAGCGGGCCTGGCGCGTTATCCAGGAATCCCTTTATTGTTGGGGTCGTTGACAGTGACTACTGCCAACTGCAACATGCCAGTCAGATTCAGATGAAAGGTTAATCAATATCCGTGATATCCAGCATGACCGGTTATGGCCGCTCGGAGGGTGAAACCGCCCTGGGGCACCTGGTGGTGGAAATCAAATCAGTGAACCACCGTTTCCTGGATACCCGCATCCGCCTGCCAAGACAGCTCTCCTTCCTCGAGCCGCAGCTGCTCAATCACCTCAAGGGGTGCATCGCACGGGGACGGGTGGAGATCACCCTGAATCTTTCCGCTGACGAGGCGGCAGCCGCCGAGCCCACCCTGAATATCCCCCTGGCAAGGCTTTACCTTGAAGCTGCTGAGAAAGCAGCCGATGCACTCGAGATACCCAATTCAATCGGGCTGGATTTCATATTAAGGATGCCGGATGTGCTCTCAGTGGTGGATATCTGCGCGGATCCTGAGGAGGCCTGGGGCGCGGTTCGTCCGATTGTGGACATGGCCATCCGTTCGCTGGGAGACATGCGTGCACGCGAAGGCACCACATTGGCCGAGGACTTCCGCAGAACCCTCCTGAGCCTTGAACAGCAGCGGAAGAAACTGGAGGAGCTTAAGTCCACTGTCGTGGAAGACTATCGTGACCGGCTCCAGACCCGTCTAAAAAATCTCCTTTCGGAGAATGGGGGGCTTGATCCTACCCGGCTTCACCAGGAGGTGGCCCTTTTCGCGGATCGCTGCGATGTCTCCGAGGAACTGGCCCGGCTTGAAAGTCACTTCAGACAGTTCGATGAGATTATCTCCGTGCCTGAGCCAGTGGGACGGCGTCTGGATTTCCTTCTGCAGGAAATGTTCCGCGAGGTCAATACGATTGGCAGCAAGGCCAATCACTTGGAGGTCACGCAGACAGTACTCCAGATGAAGAACCTGGTCGAACGGCTGCGTGAACAGGCCCAGAATGTCGAGTGAAGTGCCGTTGGGGGTACCAGTAGTTCTCTCGGGGCCTTCCGGAGTGGGCAAGACCACCATTCAAAGACAGCTGCTCGCACGCTATCAGGATATCGTTCCCTCAATTTCGGCCACCACACGTATTCCGCGTCCAGGTGAGATCCATGGTAGGGATTATTTCTTTTTCTCCAGGGAAGAGTTCCAGAAAGGAATCGAACAGGATTGGTTCCTCGAGTATGCCGAGGTCCATGGGAACTACTATGGAACCCCGCGAGGCCCTCTGGAGGAATCTCTTCACAAAGGGGTGGATGCCCTTCTGGTCATTGATGTACAGGGGGGTATTCAGGTCCGTAGACATTGTAAAGAGTCTCTGCTGATCTTCCTTCTGCCACCATCGATGCAGGATCTGGAGCACCGGATCAGCGGGCGCGGTGATGTCTCAGAGACGGACATGGCGGTCAGGTTGAAAAATGCCCAGTGGGAATTGTCCTTCGCAAAGGATTACGATTACTGGGTTATCAACCGGTCGGTGGAAGAGGCCGTTTCAAGGGTTCGGGCGATCCTGGTGGCAGACAGGTGCCGTCCAGCTCGATTGGGAAGACGGCTGGAGCAACTGGACATATCATTACCTGGGATTAATTTCTGATGCATATGAACCGGCGAGGATTTCTCAAGACTGCATTCCTGACTGCAGGGATGATGGGAGTTAAAGCGATGGGAGCTGAAGACCCATTGGAAGTGAATGCTTGGCCCTCGGAATTGGGTGAGTACCAGGATGAGAAGACTGGTGCCCGTGTCAGGACACTGACAAAAGGGCCTTTCAAAGACCAGGTGGTCTACCAGACCCACCCCATGTGGACGCCGGGGATGGCGCATCTTGTTTTCACCTCGGATCGTTCGGGCGGAATGCTTCCTCATGCCATCGAAATGAAAACAGGACAGATCCGGTGTCTGACACCAGAAGGAAGCGGCGATTTTACCCTGGCACGGAAACGGGACCAGCTTTATTACATGGATGGTTCCGGTGTTTACACCATCGGCGTTGGTAAAGTTTTCCAGGGTGAATTTCAACCGGCTCGCCTGGGTGAAAAGGCCACGATTTGCGAGAACGCACATGGACTTACCATTGATGCCGATGAAAAGACACTCTATGCGGCGGCCTGCTTCGAGAAGGAAAAAAGTTGGGGGATCGTTGCTTTCGATATTCCCTCGGGACAGTGGCGCAAGGTGTGTGAAGTTGATTTCAAGACAGGGCATGTACAGGCCAATCCCATTGTCCCGGGACTATTGATGTTCTGCTGGGAGACTGGAGGAGAAGCACCCCAACGGATGTGGGTCGTCAAGGCGGATGGATCGGATCTCAAACCGTTTTACAAAGAAACCTACAACGAGTGGGTTACACATGAGGTCTGGTGGGGTCCGGACCGGGCCATCTTCACGGTGTGGCCTTATGATGAGGAACACGAGAGGAAACCGCATGGAATCCTCAGTGCGGACCTGACCAGTGGAACACCAACGGTCCACAACCAATATAAAGCCTGGCATACCCATGGGAGTCCGGATGGCAAGTGGGCGGTGGGAGACGACTTTGACCGTAACCTCTGGCTCATCCAGATCAGCACTGGTGAACGGCGTCTGCTCACCCAAGGTCACCTCAGCCCCGGCGGGACCAACCATCCTCACGCCTCCTTCACGCCCGACAGCAAAGCGGTTGTCTTCACCTCCAGCAAGTTCGGAAATGATGATGTCCTCCTGGTGGAAATCCCCAAATGGGAAACCCTGCCTGAAGCCTGATCCCGGACTGCTCCGGGAGGAAATCCAAAAAACCGTTTCATCTGGGATTTGAATCGATACAATGAGATCAATAAACTTTTTCATGGATTGAGAAATGGCCTTTTTGCACATCATTCCCAAGATCCTGTTACTGGTTCTGATCACCTTTCCTCTTACCGCGAGCGGGCAGGACCAACCCACCAGGTGGTTTGATGCCACCCGAGCTCTCCAGGAGAGCCAGGGAAAAGGTCAGGTATCCGTTGAAAAATTGCCTTTTGACCCTTTTGGAGCACGAAAGAAGGATAAGGGGGTTGTCCCCAAGGCCCACTCAGTCGGGGAGATCGAATATTTCTGGATCGTTGACTTCACCAATTATGTCAATACAGGTGTGCTGACCCCCAATGAAGAGAAGATTATCACTTTTGCCGAGCTGGTACGTGTCAGTCCTCATGCCTATCTCTATGTGGAGTTGGGGCTTTCGATCGACAATGACCTGATGGACGCGATGATCAACCAGTTCGAATCCGAGATTTATTCCAAGGTGGGCGCGGTTTTCGGGGCTCCGCCCGATGCCCTGGACGGCGATCCACGTGTGACCATCCTGATCGCCACCTTCGTGGGAACCTCTCTGATCGGTGGTACCGCTGCGGGTTATTTTGATGATGCCAACCAATACACCAGCACTGAAGCCTTCCATGCCGGGCTGGGTTACAGCAATGAACGGGAAATGGTTTACATCAACGAGTATTTTGTGGCCCGGGATGACTATACCGGCGAGCTTTCCACCCTGGTACTGGGGCTTTTTGCCCATGAGTATCAACACATGCTTCACTGGGCCCTGGACCGCAATGAAGATGTCTGGTTCAACGAGGGATGCTCGGATTTCGCCATGTATGTCGCGGACTACGACAACACTGTAGACCAGCACAAGGAGATGTTTGCACTCAATCCCACCGATAGCCTGACCTCCTGGGACAACACCTTGTCCCAGTATGGTGCGGTTTATTATTTCAACCGTTTCCTCGGAGACAAGTTCGGGGGAAATGCCATGATCGAAACCCTATCACATAGCCGGCTCAAAGGGGCCGAGGGGATTGACTACTTCCTCCGCAGAGACCATGGAACCGACTTCTCGACAGTCTTTCACAACTGGACCATGGCCAACCTGTTTGATACAGCTGCTGGGGATTACTCCTACTCTTTCTTCGATTCTCCTCCCTATTGGTTGAGCACCTATGAGAGCATTTTTGGAGACTTCCTGTGGGGTGTCACCGATTTCCCCGTCTTCTTCACTCAAAGAACCAAGCCGATCACCTCTCCGGAGTTGGAGACCTCTCTCCAACCCTGGGCCAATGACTACCATCTCTTCCAACGCGGGAGTGGTGAAACAGGAGCTTTCCATGGTTACATTTCGGTTGAGGGAGACTGGCTGGCTCGTGTGACCTATGCGGAAACCAATCGATCCGGTTCCTTCCTGGATGTCTCCTATAACCTGCTGCAGGAGATCCCTGTCCAACTGGATACCTCTGGGTATGGAGAGTTCGACATCCCCTCAAACCACACTACCTTCACCGTGATTGTCAGCAGGCTTTCTTATGGACATGGCTCAAGCATCAGTGACGCCACAATGCCATACCGGATTGGCATCCTGCCTGGACCAGCATCTTATATTGTCACTGACACCCTCCCTCCAGCACCGGTGAACGACCTTGCTGTCACCGGTGTTGCGGATGATCGTGTTTCTCTGCAATGGACTGCACCGGGAGATGATGGCCATCTGGGGATGGCAGCCTCTTATGAGCTGCGCTATGCCACTTCGCCTTTGAATGTCTCCAATTTCCCGGAGGGTACCCTGGTGGGAAACCTGTCATTTCCACGGGCACCAGGAACCATCGAAACCCTCATCCCTGTCAACCTCCCGGAAAGCTCCACGCTTTATTTCCTGCTCAAGATCGAGGATGACGCAGGGCATGAGTCCTGGTCCAACATGGTGTCAGCGGCAAATGGACCAGCGGATGTGATCCCTCCCTCCACCACCACGGACCTGAGACTTGTTTCACGGACGGAGACCTCGGCCACCCTGCAATGGACCACGCCAGGGGATGATGGCGACTCAGGCCAGGCCGCCTTTTACGATCTCCGCTGGTCTTTGGATCCAATGACCAATCTCATGGAATACCGCCGCAGTGAAATCGCTCCAACACCTCAACCGAAGACAGTTGACTCCCGGGAGCTGGTGACCGTAACCGGTCTTCCAGAGGATACGGAGCATCTCTATTTCGCACTACGCACTTCCGATGAGTCCGGCAATTTCTCTGGTATCTCGAATGTGGTGGATATTGGTCTTGAACCATCCGGTATCGCTGAAGAATCCTGGCAATCATATCACTGAGTTTTCTACCGATTGTTTTGGACGTTTTCGTTCAGACCTGCACCAAAACGTTCACAATCACTTTTCTTCACTCTTTTTCACCTTGATTTATACCAGGCAGAATCCCGTACGATAAGCAAAACAACCCCATTTTATTGGAAAATGGTTGAGGGATTTTCCAGAAGGGTTACCCTTGGGGAAACCTTGGCATCTTGGCATTCCCCCTGCAATTAAGGTGGGTGGATTCCATGGAACACCCCAAAGACAGACACAGATAAGGAGAAAAAAACCATGTTGAAACAATTACTGGGAGTTGGCCTGCTCACCGCAGTGTTGATCCTCCCCGCAGTCACCTGGTCCCAGCCGGGACCACCCCCTGGACCAAGGGGCGACAGGTTCATGGATGGCCCCGGGCAAGGTCCTCATCGGCCCGGAATGGATATCGGCCGCTGGTGGGAGCATCCCGAAGTGCAGAAGAAGCTGGGTCTTAAACCTGAGCAGGTTGAGAAGCTGGGTGCCCAACGCCTGGAGACAGAGACCAAGATGATCGAGGTTGAGTCGAAGAAGAAAATCGCCCACCTGCACCTGCGGAACCTTGTGTCCAAGAAGGACTCCTCCGAAGAGGAAATCAATAAACGGATTGATGAGATTGGAGACCTGCAAAAGGAGCAGATGCGGGCTGTGATCGGCCAGATCCGCGGGTTTCGTTCGATCCTGAATGAAGAGCAGCAAAAGAAAGTTGAGGATTTCCTCAAAGCCCGCCGTGAACGCGCTCATCGTGGACCTCTCTTCAAGGGTGGCCCCAAGGGGTGGGATGGCAAGCCATGGATGAAAGATGGCAAGGGTGAAAGGGGAGATAGAGGAGAAAAGGGACCTGACAAAGATATCAAGCGCGGAAGGGAACGAGGAGAAGGTGATGGTCCTCGTCCTCCTCATCGTGGCTTTGGGATGGCTCCTGAAGGTCCAGGAAACCGCCCCGTAGATAATGCACCAGATGGACTGGATGCACCCCCACCCAGGCCGGAATTGGGTGGCCCGGCCGGAACGTCTGATGGTTCAGTTATCCCCGAAGATCCCATGGGCGCAGGTCCACAAGGTGCACCTGTTCCTCCCGGACCAAATCCTGAGTTGGGATGGGCTGAGGAGGATCTCGGTTCGAGTTTCATGGTAGATGACTTCGCTGCTTTTGATGAACCCATCGAGGATATCCTTGCCGATTTCGAATAGTTCTCAGGGTCACACACCCTGTTGAGGAGGCTCCTTTCACGAACCATCGGGAAAGGGGCCTCTTTTCTGTTTTTCCCATTTCCTAAAATCGTCTCTCCTTGTTGATCTCTACAGACAAAGCCCTGATTTGCCGAAACTGCCAGAGGGAGTCTCTTTCCCCATGGGGAGTACACTTAGGTAATGGCATCTACATTTGAGGCAGAGCATCCGGTTGTGTCCCCACGGCAATACAGCCAGATCTTCAGGTGGTTGGGGGATGCTTGCGCCCATGTCGGTGCGGTATCCATTCTCTTGGTGCAGTCTCTCCAGCGTGTGTTCCAGCGCCCCTTCCGGGTTCACCAGTGGATCCAGCAGATGGAGCAGGTGGGAGTTCATTCCCTCGCGGTGGCTCTATTGACCGCCAGTTTTACGGGAATGGTGATGGTGCTGCAGACAGGGGTGCAACTGGGGCGATTTCAATCGGAAACCATGACCCCTGGCATCGCCGGAATCGCCCTCTTGAGAGAGATCGCCCCGGTGCTGACCTCTCTGGCAATCGCCGCGCGAATAGGCGCCGGTATCACGGCAGAGATTGGAACCATGAAGGTCACCGAACAAATCGACGCACTGGAATCGATGGGAACCGACCCCATCCATTACCTTGTTGTCCCTCGCCTGGTGGCCTGTATGCTCATGGTTCCCGCTCTGACAATCCTGGCGGACCTGGTTGGAATCCTGGGAGGATGCCTGATCGGAGTAACCAAACTGGGGATCTCTTTTCAAGCTTACCTGGACATTACCTTCCACTGGGTCAACCCCCAGGATTTTTACAGTGGCTTTTTGAAAACCATCGTATTCGGCGGAATTGTGGCCGTGATTGGCTGCTACCTGGGCCTGCGCTCCAGTGGAGGAGCGGAGGGAGTGGGAACGGCTACCACCCGTTCAGTGGTGGCCTCCTTTATCCTGATCCTGATCTCGGACTATTTCCTGACTGAGATCCTTTTGAAGGTTCTCTAAGCTGATGGAAGCTACTCCCCATCTTTCAGAGAGCATCTCAGGATTCCAGGAACGAGCCACTCGGATCCGGCTGGTGGATGTCCACCTGGCGTTCGGACCGCAAAAGGTCTTACGTGGAGTCAATCTGGAGGTTTATGAAGGCGAAACTCTGGTGGTGGTGGGACGAAGTGGAGAGGGCAAGTCAGTTTTACTGAAAGTCATCGATGGGATACTCAAGCCTGACCAGGGAGAGGTCTGGATTGATGATGAACGGATCGACACGCTCCATGCCCGCGCCTTGAACCAGGTCAGGAGCAAAATCGCCATGGTCTTCCAGGGTGCCGCGCTCTTCGACAGTATGACCGTGGAGGAAAATGTGGCTTTCCCGTACACCGAAAGCCGTGGATTGAGAGCCCGTGAGGTACGCAACAAGGTTATTGAGAACCTGCGGCGGGTCCACCTGATCGACCCATCGGTCCTGACCAAGAAGCCCGCGGAGCTTTCTGGAGGTATGAAAAAGCGTGTGGGAGTCGCCCGGGCCCTTTCGGTGGAACCACAGATCATCCTGTGGGATGAACCTACGACGGGCCTGGATCCGGTGACCGCTGATGCAATCAACGACCTGATCCTGGAAACCCAGCAGCACACTGGGGCCACCTCAGTGGTGGTCACCCATGATATGGCCAGCGCGTTTAAGGTCGGAAACCGGGTCGCGATGCTGCACAGGGGAACTGTTGTGTATACCGGCTCGGTCGAAGAAACACGGGAAAGCATCAATCCGATGGTCAGCCAGTTTGTTCAGGGACGGTCACAGGGTCCATTGACCGAGGGAGTGCCCATTGGCTAAACGACGTCCGGAAATCGTGGTGGGGATCTTTGTCCTCGTGGTCCTGGGGGTGGCGGCCTATATCATTCTTGCCATCCAGGGCAACCCTTTTGAGGAAACCTTCCGTCTTTCCTCTCTCTACAGCCGTGTGAGCGGAGTGAAGCAGGGAACCTCGGTCTCACTGGCGGGACACCAGGTGGGACAGGTCGAAAAAGTCACCCCACGTCCCGACCTGCATAAAGTCGAGGTGATCATGTCGATCTCGCAAGCCTATGAGGGGGCGATCCTCACCGATGCCACTGCAACGATAGTTCCGGTCGGCTTCCTGGGTGATGTGATGATCGAGCTGACCTATGGCAACCTGGGAGAGCCGGCTAAAGATGGAGATCTCTTGCGGGGAGGTGAACCCCTCGACTGGCAGTCTCTTCTCAAGGCAGCGGCGACCGAATTCAGCGGAGCCATGCGTTCGGTCAACACCGTGGTGGGAAACGAACAGCTTCAGACCGATCTCAGCCGGATTCTGGACAACCTTTCCCAATTTACCGACACCCTCAACAACCTTGTGGTCCCCGAGGACCGCGCCCAGCTGGATAAAATCATGGTCTCCCTGGGTGACATGGGAGAGAAGATCGGCCAGGCTGCGGATAGCCTGCAGATGCTGATCGAGGAGAATCGCGAAAGTCTCACCACTTCCCTGGCGAATACCAGGTCCATCACCGAGCAGGTGAAGGGAGAGATTGCCCCCGATTTCAGCGAAGCTGCCAAGTCCTTCACCGAGCTGGGCACGAAGATGACCGCTCTGACCGAAAAGATCGACCAATTCGTGGCCGCCAACTCAGAGAATGCGGGACAGGCGATCACCGGGATCAAGGAGTCCACTGCCTCTCTGCGTGAAACTTTGAATTCAGCCAAAGCATCCCTGGACCAGATCAAGGAAGGGCCCGGCACACTGCATGACCTGGTCTACGATGATGAGACAAGCCGGCAACTGAACTCTACGTTGCGCAGTGCGGCGCGTTTCTTCGATAGCTGGTCGGGGATTGGTTCCGGGCTGCAGATCAAGGTTTCCGCTGAGGCAAAATGGTTCTTCGATGATCCACTCGGAGACCATTCCCGGAATGACTTCAGGACTGTTATCACCCAGCCCGCGCCGGGGATGGAGTTTCAGGGTTACAATGAGGTCTGGAGCGATGGAGACGACAACCGTGCCGAGTGGGATTTGGCCGGGCAGGTCTGGTTCGGTGACTATGGGATTCTCGCGGGAGTAGACGACGCAGGATATGACCCGGACCTGGATCTGCTTTTCCTCGGCAAGGTTCCCAACTCTGGAGGGCGGCTGGTCGCGGGATTCGGCATCCTGGAGGGAGAGGCTGGAGCCAGGCTCGAAGCACACCTGATCCCGGACCTGCTTTACCTGAGACTCGATGGAGTCGGTTTCACTTCGGAAGACAAGGAGCGCCTGGATCTTTCCCTGCGAGCTCAAGTCTGGGAGAACCTCCACATCCTGGGTGGTTTCGAAAGTCTGGTCGGATCCCCGGAACGCCGTGCTTTTGCCGGCTTGCGCTATGAATTCGGCAAAAAGTTCGGACAGAAGAAAGAGGGAGAGGAAGATGGCTTTGAGGAGTCTTACCAATCCGAGGTAGAATCCAGCGGATATGAATCGACTCTTCCAGGAAAAGATCCCTTCGCCGAGGATGAGGCACTCTGGGAAAAAGAAAAGAAAGGAGAACTGATCCCGGCAGAAGAAGCACCCTCCATCAAACCACCGACAGGCTTATAATGGTTGACCGTGGATACAATGCCGGTGCATAGCCGGGTGTGCTCATCACAGCCACTGCACACCCACCAACCCGATCTGCACCACAAGAGCCATATTCTGAGGCTGGCGAATTGACGCAGATAGTAATTCAGCACCCCCTTCTTTCCGTATCTCCTCTCAGGTTCAGATCTACCCCATGTGGCCTTATCTGGAGTTCATCCTCTGAAGTCGAAGCACAATATCCTGTTGAAACACAGGAGTGGTAACATCAAGACATCCATTGGAAACCATGTGAATCCAGGGTGAATACTGACCGGATTCCGGTGAGAACGCCGCCATGAGGTAATTTCCGGATGGGACTTTCAACCCTAGTGTCAGCTGGATTGGTTTCCCATAGTCTTCTGTGCCAAGTTCACGGCTGTCTGCGAGGTAAATGGCGTAGTCTTCTCCCGCAACTCCGAATGAAGAGGCACAGAGGTGGCCGGGGATTTCCCCCAAAATATCAGGAAGCGGGCTTGCTCTCTTGAGATCGAAAGAATGGATGAAACGGGACAGATATCCGATCCAGGAACGTATGTGAGCTCGCGATGTCTCAGTTCCGGTCTCGCAGTAGTTGATGATGGAAAAATCGATGTAGTCATAGTGCGCTCCCGACATGAGCGCGGTCCAGGCCCGCTTGCGGTGGATAGTCCAGCCATCATAATCTTTGTACTGGCTGGCCACATTATCCTCGTCCATGTTCAGAGGTTTCATTTCATGCCAGCTGGCCAGACAGAAATCCCGGAAAGGTTTCAGGCAGAGCTGTTTTGACATGAAGGGTCCCATGTGGTAACTGGTTCCGGCGTAGGTGATATTGGGCAAGGGGTGGATGTTTACAATATCGAGAGGTGGCTCCGCAAATGAGCGTGTGGCGGGATGCTCCCAAGGTTCATAGGTGAATGCCAGATGACCGGCGATCAGGTGTTGGTTGGGGAGCTGTGCCTCGGTCTCACGGATGATCCGCGCAATTTCAACCTGCCAGGCATCCACCTCCGAGGTTGTGGGCATTCCTTTTTCATTTGCAGGCCATCCACCCGGTTCGTTGCAGATTTCATAGAAGATATTGTCGTAACGGTTGGTCTCTTCCACGATTTTCCGAACATGGCGAAACTGGTATTCATTGATTCCCGGATGACGCAGAGTCGTATAATCATGCCACTCAATCACTGGAAGATCGTTGATATTATTCCCCGCATTGAGGGGGTTCAATGACCAGATATTCGGAGCGTAAGTATTGCTCGTCAGTACCACCTCAACAACGATGCCAAGGTCCGATGCCAGTCCAAGGAATCCGTGGAGACGTTCAAAGAACTCCGGATTCCATTGATCCAGGTCATACTTGGGTTGTCCATCCAGGGCGGAATCCGGTCCTACGCGAAGAAAAGGAGCGATGTAATCCGGGGACTCCGGCTTACAGGTAGAGTAAGGATTGCAGTAGCTTTGAAGCTCGCGGAAAAGAACGAAAAGCCTTGTCAGGGTATGTCCATATTCAGCGGCGTGACGTAGATATTTCCTGAAATCAAAGGGGCGATTCATCACGGCCCCATAATGCTCGGTCGCAGTCACGAGCACTCGTGGTTTTCCTCTCAGTTCAAAGTATTTGGGATTTTCCGGTAAGACGTGGAGTGCTGTGGACATTATTTTCAACCTCCGATTGAGTGAATTATTTTTCTAATCGACTGGTGTTCCACCACCACAGATATCTGGATCAAATACGTTGCGGATATCCGAATCTGGCGAGGCATCTCGAATCCTCCGGTCATTATTGAGAGGACGATCGATGAGATGCCATTTGATCAGTCCCACATCTCGTGGGGCAGGCCCTTTTTCTCCAGGCTGAGTCCGATAGCCTGTTCCAAATGCCGTTAATAGAGAACCATCCGGTAACAATACGGTTGAGGTTGCCTGACTGCTGGCCCACCAGCTATTCTCATCGAGGCGGTTTGCATTCCAATAGTGCAGGATATATTTGTGATCCAAATCCCAGGATTGCCCGTTATCGTGGCTTAGCACGGCCTCTATGCCAAAGCGTGGAAATTCATTTCCACTGGTTGTATAACCCTTCCGTACCACATAAGTCATCACAATCTTTCCATCCGGCATGACCACCATGGAGGGATGATGACGTCCCCAGGCATATAATCTGTTCAGGGTTGACCAGGTTTTTCCATCATCTTTTGAAATAGACACGGCCAGCCCCTCGTAATGGTCCATGGTCTCCGGAAAATCCTCGGGTTTGTCTGTCCGGCAGGCAGCAATCAGATTTCCATTCAGGGCCCTTATCAGTGCCACTTCGCTTACACCATACCATTCAGGAACCTGATTGGCCTGAGACCATGTTCTTCCGGAATCTGTGCTACACCGAATATAGCCCTGTGAATATCCAGGTCCCGCGCCTGATGCCCACAAAGCATGATCCATCGTATAACCGGTCTCAATAAGACGTGATATGGCTCCCGTTGTCCGATCACGGTCCACAAACAACGGATCCCACACATTCCAGGGTTTACCTTCTGGAGCGGGTGGAACAAGTCCAAGCGATTTCCATGATTCACCGTAATCCTCGCTGAGCCAACGCTGGGTGGCCAACAAAGTGACTTTGCCCCCTCCAAGGTATGCGAGGGCCACACCCATACCCGTATCAGGCTGTCCATCCTCACCCGTATGGACAAACCTGGGCGGGGACCAATGATTCCCCTGATCATCACTCCAAAGCACCATGGCCTGATGGGGGTAGTCACAACTCACCAGCATGAGCAGACGGTTTCTTTCAGGCATAAAAACGATGTATGGCACCGCCACCACCCGTTCCCAGGTTTCCGTGAGGATCTGGAAATCAGCGGAAATACTGAAGCAACCTGCATCGCCATTCCTTTCCCTCACACGATGCGATTTCCATGCTGCATCCGCATTGGGGCAAATCATCGCAGCCAGCAGGAACACACACAATACAGGTTTCATACGGGATGACACGACGGACACCTCATGTTGATCAGGAATCTTCAATACTATGATCTGTAACCCAGTGGATCAATTCCCCTCTCCATTTCAACCATCAGTTGTTTCTGTTCCGGCAATCTCACCGGATCGCTGATTGACCCGCCTTTCAGGATGGGATACCCTATCTATAAACAATAGTACCAGTCCTCCACAGATTCATGCGTGACTGTCAGTCCAGTGTTGAGGGAGGTCAAGGTAATGAATAGTCAAGGTACCCGGGGAACCTGGGGAATTCGTTTCCTGATTCACTTCTTCACCGTCGTCCTTGGGATTCTCATTTTCTGGCTTCTCGGTTTCCTTATCCAGGATATCAAGTCAATCCAAGGCCCCCTCTACAACGACATTGAACGCAAGTATGTCGACCTGAGTCTGATCCAGAAACAAGAGGATCTTGTAAAGCAGATTACCAGCCTCGATCGGGAAATCGCCAATAAGCGCGAGGAACAGAACCTGGTGGGCAACAGCTCCGAGAACCTCCAACGCACCATCAACCAACTGCTGGAGCTGCAGAAGCTCAGCATCGAGAGACAGGTGTCACTTCCTGAATCCGATCAGGCCGACCTGTCTTTGAGCCTCTCTCATTTCCTGGAGAGTCAAAAGAACTATCAAACGCTGAACCAGGAAATCTCTGGGCTGCTCCTGAAAAAGGAATCACTCGATGCAGAGAAAAGACAGCTGGATGAGGAAATTGAAAAGAAAAGAGAACCAGCCAGAGCGGAATTTGACCAATTGTTGGAGAAACACAATTTCAAGCTGGCCTGCATTCAACTGGCTTTTCTGATACCACTGCTCGTTGTCGCAGGATATCTGCTGATCCGTTGGCGTGGGATCATCTACTTCCCACTCATCCTCGCCTTCAGTGGAGCCACACTGGTGAAAACCGTCGCTGTGATCCACGATTATTTTCCATCACGCTATTTCAAGTATATTGTTACGTTAGGTCTCCTGGTGGTCGTCGCTCAATTTCTCATTTATCTGATCAGAATGATTGCCTATCCCAAGATGGCATGGGTTGCCAAACAGTACCGTGAGGCATATGAAAGATTTCTCTGCCCGGTCTGCGAGTACCCGATCAGGACGGGACCACGGAAATTCCTTTATTGGACCCGTCGGACTGTCCATAGGGTATTGCCTCAAGGAGATCCCTCCTCCACTGACACTCCCTACACATGCCCTTCCTGTGGTACTGTCCTTTACGAAGTCTGCGGCAACTGCGAAAAGATCAGGCACTCCCTGCTTGCTCACTGTGAGCATTGTGGAACGAAGAAAGAGATTGGATGAGATCAAAATCTCTGTTCTCCTTATCCCATAAAAACCGATGATGGGTGAAGCCAAACGTCTCAACAGACCCTGGATGCTCAAACGCCTCCAAGCTCATCTGCAACGCCAAGGGATTCCCCGTATTCAAATGTTCGTGATGGTCTCAGGAACAGCTTTGGCTGGATTTCTCTCCTCGGTTCTGTTCTTGCGTCTGGGTCTCCATTCCATGTGGCTGCGCTATGGACTGTCAGTGGTGACAGCCTATGGCGTCTTTCTCACATTCTTATGGTTCTGGGTGATTTATTATCGTGGGAAGCTTTCTTCCTCTCTGGATGGGGGTGATCTGCTGGACCTGACTGATGGAGTGTGTCAACTTTTTTCCTCAAAATCCTCCGGTGATCCGGTCACTGGTATCAACCAGCTCGCTGAGGATCCAGGCGGTGATATCCCTCTCAAGTCCGCATTCGATCTTGAGCTGGATGAAATGCTGGTTCTGCTGGCCTTGCTTGCAGCAATCGGATCCGCATTCGTTTGTTCGATCTACATTATCGCCATTGCACCTGTGCTTCTGGCTGAGATGATGCTGGATGGTGTCCTTGGAGTGGCTTTGTATCAACGTCTTAAGAAAATCGACCAACATTATTGGCTGGAATCCGCGTTCACGCGGACCTGCTTTCCATTCCTCTGGGTTTTGTTCTTTTTCATAATCACTGGGGCAGTTCTTCACTGGTATGCTCCAGAGGCCTTGTCGATTGGCGGTGTCTGGCATCATTATCTTTCCGACAACAACAAATAACTTCAAGTCTTACACAATCTCTTCGCCACCATCTGTACAGACTAAGTTGTGTATGAGAGGATACCCCATGACAAACCGATACAACAATAATGCCAGATATTATGGAACACACCGAGATCAAGCAGGAACACTTGGAATGCTCCTCCTGATGGTTTGTATCTGTGCCATCACCACCTTTTCCTACGCCAACGAAAATCCGACTTCATCATCCACCGAGGAAACAATGACTCTCGAATCCCTTTTTAAGAACCCGCCACGGGAATACCGCATGCTGCAGATCATTCATCCCTTTCCGGATAACCCTGACACAAACCCCTACAAATGGTTTGGTCAGCGATTTCAGGCACCAGTTTCTGATGGGAACACGAAGCAAACTCCAAGCTCCCAGCTCGCCGATTTTCTTGTCCATGATGGTTATGGCGGGGTGGTCGCCAATGTATCCTTTGACAAATACCTGGAGAGCGAGGAGGCCTGGAAGGTTTTCCTGCAAGGAGTCAAGGAATGTAAAGACCGTGGTCTGTTGGTTTGGTTATATGACGAGAAGGGATATCCCAGTGGAAAAGCAGGTGGTTTGACGATGCGGGATCATCCTGAGTATGAGTGCCAGGGTGTTGTCTGCGCAAAAACCGAAGGCAAGATCATGGTTCGTCACCACTTTCCCAAAGGTGAACGGTACCTGGGGGCTCCGCTCAGCGTTGTCGCAATTCCCATCGGCGACGAACATCTCGAGATGGAACGATGTCTTCCCATTCCACCTGAGACCTACACCGGAAAACAGGAACTGGTCTGGCAGGCACCCGACGATAGCGACTGGGTGATTCTCTCTTTTCATAAGCGCTACATGTACGAGGGCACCCATATCGTGACCAACCTCTCCGATTCCCTGCCCTATATTGACATCATGAATCATGATGCAGTAGCCCGTTTCATCGAACTCACCCATCAAGCCTACCATGACCGTTGCGGTAAGGACCTGTGGGATCATATCGATGCAATCTTCACGGATGAACCCTCACTGATGACTGGTTACCTCAAAGAGGAAGAGGGACTGCTGCCTCCCATACCCTGGAGCCGCGGGTTTGCCGAAGAATTCAACAAGCGGGCCGGATACGACCTGATCCCCAAACTTCCCTTCTTATTTGAAGAATGTGGTGATGAGACAGCATATGTCCGCATCGATTTCTGGAGGGTGATTTCCCAGCTCATCGAGGAAAATTATTATGGACAGATCCAGGAATGGTGTCAGGCACACGGGATCGCCTCCTCGGGCCATGCACTGCTTGAGGAAGGATTACACCATCATGTCATTTTCGAAGGAAATCTATATCGTGACCTACGGCGCCAGGATGTTCCCGGTATCGATATCCTGAGCTCGAATCCGGAGGAGTTGGCCCGCTCACGCCAGATCCCAGTGCCGAAGTTTGTCAGCTCGGTCGCACACGGAATCGGTGCACCAAAAACCCAAAGCGAGACCTCCAGCCATGTCGAACGAACCGGCAACCGTCCCTGCTCTTTTGAGCAGCGAGTCGGAACGATCAACTGGATGTATGTCCAGGGACTGAATTATGTCACCTCTTACTACTCGCCCTCGGAATTCTCCGATACGGAAAGAAAAACCTTCAATGATCACATCGGTCGCCTTGGCGCGATGCTCACGCAAGGCAGACATCTTGCTGACATAGCCGTCTACTACCCCATTCAGAGCATGTGGGGAGCCTGCACCCCGACTGATAAGATTGCTTGGCATCCACCTGTATCCGAGCGGGAACGCCGTGTGAATGACACATTTGGTGAAGCATCACAGGTACTGCTCGCGAGTCAAAGGGATTTCGATTTCGTCGATGATCAGGCGATCCTTGAAGCTGAGGTGAAAGATGGCGCGCTTCAACTGCAGGGAGAGTCTTACCGTTGTATGGTTCTGCCAGAAACCTGGGTAATTCCATTGGCTGTGCTCAAGAAAATTACTGCATTTGTCAATAATGGCGGGAAACTGGTAACCGTGGGAGATCTCCCTTCGGTTGCCGATCGAAAAGGGGATACACCCGAGGTTATCTCCCTTTCGGCTGAATTGAAATCTTCAGCAAATGTCGCAATCCGGGATAACTCCGCTGGCATGGTCGAGGCCATCAAGCAGTTTCTTCCTGCTGATTTGACTCTTGACAACAGTTGCCCGGAATTGTTTTATTGTCACCGTGTTCTTGAAAATCGAGACATTTATTTCCTCGCGAATAATGGGAGTGCTCCCATTCAAAGAAAAGTCACGATTCAGACAGTTGGGAAGGTTGAGAAATGGCATCCCACGACAGGCGAGATACAATCATTAAGCGCGGCCACGGCTGAAGGGAAGACCATCATCGACCTCAGTTTTCAGCCATTCGAAGGATATTTCCTTGTTGTCAACAGAGATAAATCAAACCAAGAGTGACAGGATGACCCATTCAGGGAGTAAGTGACCGGACAATCTCATGCCCAATCCTGTTATTCTCAGCACCTGGAAGCATGGCCTGGCCGCCAATGAAGCGGCATGGCGGGTTCTCTCGACCGGCGGAAGTGCTTTGGATGCAGTCGAGCAGGGGGTAAGGGTCAGTGAATCGGATCCAGCGGTCCATTCAGTCGGTCTGGGGGGACGACCCAACCGGGATGGAATTGTTCAGCTCGATGCCGCCATCATGGATGGCCGGAGTGGACGTGTCGGTGCGGTTGCCGCATTGGAATGGATTGAAAACCCAGTCTCGGTAGCGCGCCTTGTGATGGAAAAGACATCTCAAGTGCTCCTCGCCGGAGCAGGCGCTCTCGAATTCGCTTTGGCCCATGGTTTCAAGAAAACAAATCTCCTCACAGAAGATTCAATGAGTCTGTGGAAGGCATGGAAACGAGGCGAAGGGCGCCCACCCTGGGAGACACACGACACGATCGGGATGTGTGCCCTTGATTCACACGGGAATTTGGCAGCCGCCTGTACCACCAGTGGCCTGGCATGGAAGCTTCCTGGAAGGATCGGGGACAGTCCCATTTGCGGTGCCGGTCTTTTCTGCGAAAATGGGATTGGTGCTGCATGTGCAACGGGAGTTGGGGAGGAGGCGTTGCAGACCTGTGGCAGTTTTCTTGTCGTGGAACTCATGCGTCAGGGCAGAACACCGGAAGAGGCGTGCCATGAAGCCTGCAGGAGAATTTGCCAACGGGCTTCAAGGGAAAGCAATGCCTATGGAAAACCAACACCACCTGGAAATGTGATGTACCTGGCACTACGTGCTGATGGAGAATATGGGGTATGGAGTGTTTCAAAGGGGTGTGAATATGCGCTCCAGTATAGTGACATGCCGAACACTCTTCATGCCTGCCCCGCTGACACATGAAAAGACTGAGGAATGTCTGAAAAAGAGTCGGAAACGGAAATTCTGCTCAGGCAGGCAATCCGGCACCATCAGAAAGGACAGGTCGATGCCGCCGAAGCTCTTTACCAACGTATCCTGAATAGCAATCCTCAACACCCTGATGCGCTGCATCTCCTGGGAATCATCCACCATGGCAAGGGGGATTATCAAAAGTCTCTCGAACTCATTGGCCAGGCAGTCATACTCAGACCTCACCTCGCCAGTTTCCAGAACAGTTTGGGAAATACGCTGCTCAGCCTGAAGAATTATGAAGAAGCTCGTAAATGTTATGAACAGGCACTCTTGATTCAACCAGATTATCCTGATGCACTCAGTAACCTGGCCCACCTGGAGTATCTCTGTCATCATGATCCTGCAGCTGAAGTTCTTTACAGGAAAGTCATAGAAATTCAACCCGGGAAGGCAGAAGCCTTCTTTCAGCTTGGCCGAGTTCTTTTCCGTCTTGGAAAATTGAGTCAGGCTGCGGAGGCCTTTGGCAGTTCCATCGCCCTGCGCCCCAATCACTCAGACTCCTATCTGCAGTTGGCGATGGTGCTACATGCGCTTGGGATGAACAGGGAAATTGTCATCATCCTGCGCCGGCTGATGGAATTTGACCGGAATAATCCAAAAGCCTGGACTTATCTGACGAGTGCTTATGAGACATTGACACAGTATGTGGATGCACTCAATTGCATCCAGGAAGCGGAGGGTCTCTTTCCCAATGAACCCATCGTGATTCGTGAGCTCGGGAACGTATATTACGCACTGGGGGATCTTGAGAGGGCCAGGGAGTCAGTCCTCAAAGCCTTGGAGATCAATCCCAATCTCCCGGAGACCTATTCACAGCTGCTCTTTATTCAGACCCATTCCCCCGATGTATCCCCCGAGGAACAATTCCGTGAACATCGTGCCTGGGCGGATCGTTTTGAGGCGCCGTATCTCGGATTAACCCCTGTGTTCCCCAATTCCCCTGAACCCGAAAGAAAACTCCGTATCGGGTACGTTTCCCCTGACTTCAAAAAACATTCTGTGGCCTATTTTATCGAACCTGTTCTCATGTCGCATGATACCAGTCAATATGAAACATATTGTTACATGAGTTCCGCCTTCCGAGATAAAACCACCGAACGGATTCAATCAGTGGCAAGCCATTGGAGATCGATTGCGGGAGTTCCCGATGAAGGAGTCCTGGAGATCCTCCGGGAGGATCAGCCTGACATTCTTGTAGATTTGTCCGGACATACCTCTCAAAACCGGCTTCCCCTTTTTGCCAGGAGAGCAGCCCCGATCCAGGTTGCCTGGATCGGTTATCCGAACACCACTGGCATGACCCACATGGACTACCGCCTGGTGGATAAATGGACCGACCCGGAGGGTATTGCAGATGATTTTCATAGCGAAAAACTAATCCGCTTACCGCATGGTTTCTCGGTGTACCTCCCCCCATCTGACAGTCCCGCTCCGGTGGAAGAACTACCGGCGGATGAAAGAGGTTGGATCCTGTTCGCCTCCTTCAACAACCTTCCCAAAATCAACGATCGCGTGGTCGAAACATGGTCGGCCATTTTGAATCGTGTCCCCGGCTCGCGCCTGCTGATTAAGTGTAAGCAGATGGGGGATGAAGCCACCCGGAAAGTGGTCGCCAGCCGTTTCGCCAAATGGGGCATTTCCGAGGGGCGTATCTTGAACATGTCATATGTTGCGGAAACCGCCGGTCATCTTGAAGCCTATAACCAGGTGGACATCGGCCTGGACACCTTTCCTTTCAATGGCGCCACGACCACCCATGAGGCCGTGTGGATGGGAGTTCCCGTAATTACTCTCGCTGGGGAGCGCCATGCCGGGAGAGTTGGGGTGAGTATCCTCAACCGCCTTGGTATGCCGGAGCTGATCGCTGATACCCGGGAAGAATATATCCAGATTGCCGTGGATCTGGCTCATGACCGGGACAGGCTGCGAAAACTTCGGACCGGAATGCGCCAGCGGGTTCTTTCCTCAAGCCTGGTGGACAAGGTCCTGATTACCCGATCGGTCGAGGAAGCGTACCGGAAGATGTGGCGGGAATGGTGCACTTTGGAGAGGCAGTTGGCGTAGCGATATGATTCGCCATTTGCACGCTCACCCGTGTGAATAAATTCGCTACTCCCTGTATTGACTGAAGAACTCCGCCAGCCGGTCTCCGAGGACCTCCATGCTGTAATGATCGACAGCAGTCAGACGCGCATGACGGGAGATGCTTTTCCTCAGCTCGTGATCCCTCGCCAAAGTAAGCATGGCATCGGCCATTCCATCCAGGCTGTTCACCAGCAAGCCGTTTTCACGATCACGGATCACATAACCGACCTCTCCAATATTGGAGGCCACGACCGCAAGTCCTGTTGCCAGATACTCGAAAAGTTTGGTGGGTGATTTGCTCCTGACCCACTCGTTGTCCACAGCGAAGGGAAGGATACCCACATCTGCCTCCCGCAAGATGCTAGGCATGGCTTGAGGCGGGAACCAGCCGTGAAAGATGATCGGAACATGGTCATAATGGGTCTTGGTAAACTCCACCAGCCTGTGCCAATGAAAGCCACCTCCCACAATCATCATCCGGCTGTTGGGAAACTCCCGGTTGACTCTCTCGAAGGCCTGAATGGCCAACACCACGCAGTTGAAGATTTCATCTCCCCATACAATCCCATTCCACAGGTAGGTGAGCGGTGCATCGGGCGAGTGGTCTTCGCGTGGCGGGTGGAAATCACCGGTGTCGACACCCGTCTCGATCCGGGTTACCCGTGGGTTGAGCGGACGCATGTAATCCTCAAGGGCATGGCTGCTGACCACGCAGCCCGCCGCACGGCGCGCCATCTTCTCGGTGATCACATCCCATTTGTGCGATCCAAAAAGAAGCCGGTTCCAACGCCCACGATGGAAGAAGTTGGAGAGCGGAACATCATAATCATCATAGTCCAGGATGAAGCGTTTACGCAAAAAACGGTGTAGCAGGAATGGGGCGGCGGAGTGGAAATGGACTTTCTGGACATACAGGAAATCAGCATGCTTGAGCAGGAGTTTCCAGGTGGCACGCAACACCAGCTTCATCTTGTCCCGGTCACGCAGGTGGGCATACATGTCCTCCTCGCGCAGATGTTCAGCCAGGTGGTCCTTGAATGAAAAGACCTCGGTCTCGAAACCTCTTTCCTTGAGTGCCTTGGCGAACCCATAGCACCGGACCCGGGTATGGGGGTATTGCATCCCGCTATGGCCAACAAAAACAATCTTCATCCGGTTCCCCGAAAAGGCCTCCCCTCGACTTCCTTCACTTGCTCGATCAGATCGATCACCTCGCCAAAGCGATGGTGATCCTTATACCTGTCATAAAGGTTCCTGAGAAGGTCTTTGGCCTCCTGGATATCTCCCAACCGGTGAAGCGCGATTCTCGAAAGACGAAGTCCGGCTTCGAAGGTCACATTCACATCATTCTCTGTCCGGAGAACATCCCGGTAAACCGAACCGGCTGCAAGGACATCGCCCAGAACCGGAAGCTGATTGGCAAGGTCCATCCTTTCACCGGTAGTCACTGGGAGAGAATTCTCTGTCTTGCGGGTTCTACGATAGATTTCAAAGGCTGCTTTTGGAACATCCGCCTTAAGGGCTGACTGGAAATTCCGGTAATCCAGTTTGACTTGTTTCCGTAACTGGATCTCCTCCAGGCGTTGGCGTGAATGTTCAAGAATTCGCGACCTGGGGAGATAACGTACCCACAAGGCAATCCCGGCGCCCGCAAGGAAGCCACCCAGTGGAACCGTGTAACTGGCCACCGAGAGATCCCCCATCCAGTAGGACTCACCAAGTTTCAGCGAGAGCCAGATGGGGATACAGGCAATGGCCGGGAGGGTAATGGTATCCTTGACTGGCTGGTACATGAAGTGAATCAGCCAGACAAACAGAAACCGGCATTCGAGGTTTGGCAGGAGGAACAGCTGCGCCGCAAAGAGAGCGGTGACAAGCGAATCGGCGCCGGTCATAGAGTATGCACCACCAGCATAATCCGCGTAATACCACAGTCCCCAGGAATATGCCCAGCTCCCCGCGACAGCTCCAGACATGAGTAGAAGGACATAGCGTCGCCAGCCAAGCCGTTCCTCGACATAGCACCCGAAAAGCCAGAGAAAGATCAGATTGAGAATCAGGTGGAAAACATTCGTGTGAACCAGAGAGCTGGTGAGGTAGCTCCACGGGTGGGGGTTGTTGCCGGTGTAAGCGAAGAGGCGAATGACCGCATCACGACTCCCGGCCTGAAAATCCGCGAAGGTCTCGCCAACCCAATAGACAAAAAGGATAAACCAGATCAGGCACAATGCGGCCAGCAGTCCATAGGTTGCCCTCGGGACCTCTTGGAGAGGCGTCTCCGCAGCGACCGGGAGGATAATGAACATGGAGAGTTCACCCCCGCCAGGCTGGCAGGATGACGGAAAAAGTACTGCCTTTCCCGTATTCGCTCTGAACTGTCAGCCTTCCGCCATGAGCATCCACTATCGACTTAGCGATGGAAAGCCCCAGGCCTGTTCCAGAGATTTTGCGAGTTTCGGGGCTGCGAACACGGAAGAAGCGTTGGAAAAGACGGGCCTGATCCTCAGGCTGAAGCCCGATGCCACTGTCAGTCACCTTAAGAATGACAGTCTCACCACAGGATTCACCGGAAACCTCGACAGCCCCTCCCTCTGAGGTGTATTTGATGGCATTACTGAGCAGATTAGTGAGCACCTGTAGAAGGCGGTCGGAATCCCCCGCCGCATGGGGGGCACCCGAAACCTGTTTTGTGAGTGATATGTTGCGGTTTGCCGCTTCATTACGAAAGGAAAGGACGGCGAAGTTGATCAGGTACTCCAGGTCCACATCCCCACTGTTCATTTCCACCTTCCCGGCCTCCAAACGGGAAAGGTCAAGCATATCATCCACCAACGCCGCCAGTTTGGCTCCATTCCGTTTTGCAACTGATAGAAAATTGGCTTGCTCTTCTCTGACCGGATGAGAAGGATCCGTCAACACCAGATCGATGTAACCGATAATGTTGGCCAATGGTGAGCGGATCTCGTGGGAGACAATGGAGATCAGGTCAGTCTTCATCCGGTCCAGTTCGGCCTGTTTGGTCACATCACGAAGATTCAGGACAACCCCCCCCTCCTCGGAAGACCCTTGCCTGTGCCGGATCGGAGCAAGGGAAAGCTCGACCACTTTCTCCTGGAGGTCGAGGCTGAACCTGGCAGATTCGCCCTCTCCCGGATTGGGCCCCTTTTTTTCAAGCATCTGGGCGATCAATGAAATCTTGCCCCCGGGAGGACAGTCCTCCAGAGAGAGGCCAAGCACCTCGCCCGGATCCAGGTCGAGAATCCGGCAGGCGGCCTCATTGATCTGGCTGATCATTCCGCCGGCATCGATCACCAGGAGCCCCTCTCCCATGCTGGAGAGAACCGCTTCAGTCTTGCCTTTCTCCTCCGCCAGCTGAGCTGTTTTATCAAGCAGTTCAGCACTGAGTTGATGGACTGTCTGTTGCACGGCCGAAAGCCGGGTTGTCAGGTGAAGTGCCTGCAAGGCCAATCGTTCCGTGGTTTGGGTTTCCTTCTCACGGGGATGGATGACCATCAGAAAAGCGGGCCAACCGGGCTCCCGGAACACGTTGATTTGAGACGGGAAAGAAAAACCATCCTGATTCTTCAGATCCAACTCACACACGAATTCCCCTTCAACGATTCCATGAAGCTCCACCGCCAGTTCATTGGCAAAGGTCTTATCAACAATCAGATCGGTCAGGCTGTTGCCCTCCAAAGCATTTCCACACCCCAGGAGAAGCTCCGCAGCCGGATTAGCCCATTGAATCCGGCAATCCCTGTCTACCTCCAGGACTGGATCCCGGATGCTGGAGAGCAATGAAGAGAATGAGAGCAGATCAGTCATCAGCGCTTTTTCCCCTGTCCACGCACCTGTTCATCCCAACGGCGCATCCAGTCATTCATCCGTTCCAGGTACACACCCCAATCCAGTGACAGGGACACATAGTTCAGGTTGCGCATCCATTCAGGCATTGACTCTGCAGGTAGGCCTTGACGGGCCGGGATCCTGTAAAAGGGATCACCCGCGAGACGGATAGCGCTGGTGGTGGAGGTCACGAACTCGTAATAGGCCCTGGCTGCATGGGGGTGTTGGGCACCTTTGATCAAGGCGATCCCATCCAGGATGACAGGGCATCCACTCTCTGGAAAGACAACTTCGAAGGGATATTGATAGCGGCTTTTCTGCATCATGATGTCAGACAGAGTCCAGACGCTGAGTGCTCCGACCCGTTGTGCGACCTTGCGGAACAGGAGCTCTCCACCGGAAAGATACTCCTTCACATTCCGGTCCACCTCCAGCATCCACTCGAAGGCATCGTCCTCATTCCCGGTCAGTTTGACCGACTGTTGAATCTTGCCAAAAAAGATCGCTCGCATGGTATCGGAGGGGATGGGATAACGCAGAAGAATCTGGTCTTTGTAACGGGGGTCGGCCAGATCCTCCCAGTCGGTGGGCGCATTTTCGGGAGAGATCAACTCTGAATTGTAGAAGATGATCTCCGGCGAGAGGAAAGTGGGATACCAGAGGTCCTGGGGATCATGCTGAGCCGGGCTGACTTGATCCGCCCAGGAGGGTTTGTAGCTTTCCAGAAGGCCTTCTTTCGCCGCCACCATGAAAGTGGTGTGACCCGCTCCCCACCAGACATCCGCGAGCGGATTCTGGTGTTCATTCCGAACTCTTTCCAGGCATTGTTGGGAGGGCAGGTACAGGAAATCGACCACCGTTCCAGGATATTGGGCTTCAAAACGCTCCTTGAAGTCACCGAGGATTTCCTTTCCATGCGGCGAGTAAACAATCACCTTCTCCTCAATCCCCAGGGGGGTTACCGCGGGATGTTCAATCCCTCCACCACACCCAGCCAGGCAGAGTATGATCCCAATGGCCGCAAACCGCACATTAACAAGGATCAGGTGGTGTTTCATGGGACCCAGTATATCCGCAGGAACATGGTTCAATAGAGCCTACCTGGTCCGCGGTCCTGATTTGTTTCCCTCCACATGGCAGTAGATACAGGGACGGTCACGGAGCATGTTTTTATCACTTGTCCAACCGCGTGGATGAGGATTGAAAGCATCACTGAAGACTGAGTGACACTGCACGCAATTGCTATCACGTCCCTGGTCATGGCAAGCCGCACAGGTGGCGATCTCGCGCCGTGCAACAAGCCCATGGAAGCTGGGAGAAGCGGGATCGGAATAGCCGACCGGATGCGGCGAGGTGAGGAACTGATCCTGGGCGGGATTGTCCGCCACCCCATGCTGCTGATGACATTGCTCACAGTAACTGGGGCGATGGCACGTGATACAAAGGGCCGGGTCATTGCGAGCCTCGATGAAGTGGCGCGACAGGTAGTCCGCGGAGTGGATGAACTGCCGGTCCGTACGTCCATGGTGTTTCATGTTCGCGGCGAGCTCATCACTCTGATTGGCATGACACTCCATGCAGTCATCCTGGGTGTGACACTGGACACAGACACCTGTCTGGGACCAGGTGTACTGCTGATGATCGCGAAGGAAGTCACCTTCATGGCTGAAACGAGACATGGGTTTCAGTCCGATCGAGTAGAGATCCTTGTGGCAGTTCATGCATTGCAGGTCCTGGTATTGCTTTTCATGGTAATGACAGTTCAGGCACACCTGCATCACGGGGATGTTACGGTCAGACATGCGGGTACTGCGGCGGTTGGTGGTGTGACAATACTCACACCCTTTCTCCATGCCGGGCAGGCCGATGTGCTGCTTGTGAGAAAAATGAAGCGCGGTACGTACCGGCGGGACCTTCGCTTCGGGAATAATGTGGCACTTGCTGCACTCATCGTTGTTGAACCACTCCTGATGGCATTTCAGGCAGGTTTTCATGGGAGGTGTATGCTGACCGGTATCATCAGTGGATTCCTTGACCGAACGGTGGCAGTAGTCGCAGTCCATCCCCACCTCCGGGCCGAGGTGAAGGCTGTGACTGTAATGATGGGTCTCATAGGGGGTAGGGCGGGGCGGCAACCACCCGGACTTCATCAGCACCGCACAGCCAGCCAGCAGGATGATGGCGCTGATCAGCATCAGGGGGAGCGCTTGAAAAAGGTACCAGCCCAAGTTGCGATGAAGTCTTTCTATCATGGGCATGCTCACTCGTAGGACCTGTAGAATGCCGGAACCGGAAGATCGGTGTGTGGAAGCCAGCGCCCTCCATACCCAGGATAGTCTCCAATCAGATCCTGGGTGACACCACCCACCATCCGCTTGTCAAACCAGTAGGTGACTGAGAACAAGACCTGGAACTCCGTGTTATCGACCGCACTATCCACATACCGTAATGTACCCACCGCTTCGAGGCGTTTGGTGGGACGGTATCCGACACTCTGCGCCAAAGAGAAACTGTGCGGAGATCCATTCACCGGGTCACGATAGAGGGTCGCCGCTGCCTCCCAGGATGTCCACAGCCAGGAGGTATAATAATGGTGGTCAGTGATCCGGAAGCGGTCAAATCCATTATCGATGGATTCGTAGCGGTCATCGCCCTCGATGAATGCAATCCCCTGCTCCGGCGGTTCGACATGGCGCAACTCCAGCGAGAGAGAACTGTCATCCTGGTAATAATAACGGGCTCCCAGACGGTACTCCCAATAGCTCTTCCCGGGCACATGGAACAGGGGATTCGCCCCCCCTGGGCTATCGGAATCGTAACGAACTGCCTCCAACCAGAGCCTCCAGTCACGGTCCGGGGTGAACTCGAGTCCAGCAGCGATTTCCTTAATCTCATCATTGGAAAAAACCGACAGCACCGAGGTCTGGGGTAAGAGGGCCCCTGGAATCGTTTCATCATAGCTGAGAGTGAACTTCGCACAGGGATGGAATTTCAAACCAGCAAATAATCCCAGGTCGATGATATCATCCGTGATGGTGTCATAGGTGACATGCTCGGAAAGCTCGACCCAGTAAAGGGGACGCCAAAAGAAATCCTGCGTGAATGCCTCCCGATCCAGGTCGCCGTCATCGGTCCGGTAGACATAGGAGAGTCCCACTTCGGAACCCAGGAAAGGCCTTACCCAAACGCGGCCCCCACCGACACGGTCATTGCTTTTGCCGCCATAGTCCGAAACCACGGGGAGTCCACCGAAAAGAGAGTAACCATGGCCACCATCCAGTTGTTTGGACCACAAGAGCCCATCGAACCTCTCATATAGACCACCCTCAAAGACATACTGACGTCCAAAGCGGGCGTAGGTGTTGGGCTGACGTGGATCCTGCCACTGAAAATACCCAGTCAATAACTCGGATTCAAAAGAGTCATCGGCCTGGTAGTAGGCATAATCCGACTGATCCCAGAGATCCTGACGTACCCAGCCAGATCCATGAAAAGACCATCCGCTCCGATTAAACTCTGAGAGATGGAGGGTCATGTACTGCCGGATCGGAAGGAAATAGTCTTCATCAGGATCAAGGAGACGTTCTTCGCGGAGGTAGACATGCGAACGGAGCTGGCCTTCCATCCGGAGGGCATGAACAGGAGGTATGTTCACAATCCCCCAAACGAGACTCAGTCCCACCAGAAAGCAAAACTGCCTCACCCTCCAAGGAGGCACATCGAGACCTCCAAAAAGAAGTTTCCCCCTCCCGATGCCGGGATCGATTATGCCCCAATAACTTGCTTTGGGGAATCATCTAAAGACATAATAGACGGACCTGTATCAATCACCTCAGATTGAGGGACTCCAGTAAGTAACATCATTCCTGCAGAGAAGGAGGCAACGGTTACGCGCACCATCCTGGTGGTTGAGGAAAGGGGGGTATCCAAAACCACCCTCGAATCGCTGGTCCCACAAGAGGGATACAAAGTTGATTCTGTTCCTGGCTATTTTGAGGCTCTTTATAGAATCTCCAGGGAACGTTTTGATATCGTCCTTGTCAGTCAATCCTTGAAAGAAATGAGTGGGATTGAGATCCTTACCACGGCCAAATCGCTCGGTTTTGTTGAAAGCCATGAAAAAGGAACCCGTCCAGTGTTTATCCTTTTTTGCGAAAAGAGCGATGAGAAGGTCATTCTCCAGGCTTGGTCAGCCGGTTTTCGCCACGTGTTGTCCAGAGGTATCACCTCAGAGCGGTTTCGTGAGATCGTTGATGAGTGCCTGGGTCCTCCAGAGGAACCATCCATCCAGGAAGAGGTAACCGAGGCAGAGCAGAACCAGGAAGAAGAGGCTGCTTCAGAAAACGTCTCTCTGCCGATTCATCGTGGTGTTATCAGTCTTCTGCGGATCGAGGATCTGGGAGACACCCTTGTCTATTACCTTGGTGGAAATCTTAGCAAGGGAAGTGGATACCTGGAGCTGAGAGAATCGATCGTCACCCGCTTGAAGCAAGGAAAGGTCAAACAGGTTGTCCTCAACTGCAGTGAAGTTTCTTACGTGAACTCCAGTGGAATCGCCGGCCTGGTTTCCCTGAGGAACGAAATTGCGAAGCTGGGAGCGGAGATGTCCCTGATTGCTGCCCAGGAACAAGTCTTCAATGTATTGGCAAGGCTCGATTTGCTCCGTACCCTCCAATACCGTCCAACCGCCCGCTGAGGCATTACCGTTCGGGTGTAACCCAAAACGAATCAATAACTCAAAGCGGCTTGAGGAATTATTTCCCGGGTTTTGCCAGGAACCTGCCAGTAGAGTCTGAGCGCCTCACCCCCTCCAATCGTGTCGGAGTAGAGGATACGAATGGGATGCTTCCCTTGAGTCATCTGGAGAGGTGCCTGGAGGTAACGGTTTCTCTGCTCTTTGCCACCGGCTGTTTCGACCACTTTCTGTCCATCGATTTCCACCAGGGCATAGTCCCAGGCCTCGGTGCCAATCTGGTAACTGCCCTCCACCGGACAATCCAGAAAACCTTTCCACTCCATGCTGAGTGGGAATTTGTAGGGGGGATTCCAGCGGTAATTAATGAAAGGATCCACCCAGACAAATTCCGGTTTTCCCTCCCACTTACGTCCACCATGCCAGTAGGTCATGCGCAATCCCCGCGGTAACATGCCCCGGTCATGGAATTGTTCGCCCCCCAATTCCTGCCAATCCCCGCCTCCAAGTGGAATGTACATCACCCGGGTCAGAGCCGTATAGGTCTGAGATGCGAAGGTAAACTCGATTTGATGGGCTCCAGCCAGAAGATCCCTGGCGACTTCAGCGGTTCCTGCTCCAGGACTTGCATCCAAAATCTTTTCAGCGTCGATCCACAGAGTGAATCGATCGGGTGTCTCGATCCGGAAACGATAACCACCTTGCCTTCCCTCGGGGATGACCCACATCGCCTTGCCCTTGATCTGGAAAGGTGCAGGTAAAACCAGTTCCGCCGGGTTAAAAGTGAGGACGGGTTGTGTCACCGAGGCCTTGAATGGAACCCCCTTATCCGAGCCTGAAAGATCAAGGGAAAAGCCACGATGCTTGAGCTTGATTTCAGAGGGAACGCGGTACCACCGGAAGATAGTCCCTCCCCATGGGTCCTTGGCATCCGTGCCAGTCACCTCCGGACCATACAGCCACTCGATCCATGCCATCTTGTCGGGACGATTCTGGGGTTCCATCACAATGTAAAGGGCATCTTCATCAGGGGCCCCATGCGCGGGGAGTTCCTGTTGCACGAACAGATGGTTCCGCCAGACCCCCTCCTTGTTGAGCAGCTTGAGCGAGTTATGACCATTCGCATCACTGACCGCATAGAACTTGCCCTGCTGAGTGTTGACGAATTTAGCCATATCCACGAACTTGGCATCAAAATGAACATAGGGATCCCTTTTGGGGAGTTGGTCACGGAAATAGAGATGGTACTCCCCCCACCAGAAGAACCCGATGATCACCATGGCGCTCACCCACCCCATCCAACGGAGAGGCTCGGTAAGCCACCTCCGGCCAGGAAGACAGTCATCGGCAAGTGTGAGGCAGGCGATCCCCACCATACGCAATGCCACTGCTGACCAGATACAAATGACGGGGATAACACAGATCGCGCGGAGTGTATTGGGCGCCTCGATGGAGAGGACCATTGGCAGAAGCATGGCGGTGAACCATCCCAGTGAAAACAGACCGAGACGGCTCCGCCAACGGACCAGGGCCCACATCATCCCCAATGGGAACAGAATCCCGGGAATGGGATGGACCATCGGGGCAAGCGAGTGATTATGACGTGGATTCACATCTCCACGAATGTGGAACATCCGGAAGGTCAGTGTGAGGTTGTCTTTGATCCTCTGCCAGTTGGCACGCCAAGGTTCATCCAGATTCACAATACTGACCATATTGAGCCGTTCCGCGAACACCTCGGGATGATCTCTTCGGAAATCAATCATCTCCTTGGCGCAGAAAAATGCCGCGGCACCAAAGAGGAGGAAACCCACCAGGTTCCAACGCCACAACTGGCGTTGCATGAACCAGCGGAGTCCGACAAAGCACGCCAGAACACCAGGGAAAAGGTACAGCGGTTTGTATGAGTAAATACTCAATCCAAAGCAATAACCCCCAACCAGCCAGATGGGGGCGGTTTTGAGGACATGCCAGATCCATTGTTTCCAGGTGGCACGGAAACTCACGCTTCCACTTCCCTCCGGCGGGGGAACGGGAAATTCATCTTTTGACTTGAAAGCGAGGAAAAAGAACAAGGCGGTGGCGGTAATGATGAGTGGTGCTTCAATGGCGTCATAAGCCACGCGCGAAAAGTTGACATGCCAACGGAAAGCCGCCAGGAAGGCCGCACCCAGAAGTGCCGTGGGAGCATCACACAGCCAGCGCAACAACAGGTACAACACGAGTACACCCAGAACTCCGGCGATCATGGTCGGAAGGCGGATGCTGAATATCGAAGTGCCCAGCCATTTCATCGATAAGGCGATCTGATACATGTGGGCGGTGGCCTTACCGAAACCCTGGGGGGTGAATACAGGAACCTCGATGGATTCAAGTTGACGATTGAGGGAATCACGTTCCCCTTTGTAACGGTTGACTTCTCCCTGGAGCCTTTGCTTTTCAGCCCCATCGGTGGCTTTTTCCTCTTCGCTGGTCTTTTCCTTCAGGTTCCGGTTTGCTTCAGAAAGTTTCTGGCGCAGTTCCTTGATGTGTGCCTGATTCTCCGGTTTCCATTCCTGGAGGAAATCCCGCCCGATCATCGCGTTGGTACTTTCGTCGTAATGCAAACCATACGGAAACTCATTCCCTCTATGGAAACGCATTACGATCGCCATCAGGAGGATCAATCCCAACAAGACCAGTTCAGTTTGCCAGGGGAGGGATGCCTTACGACGGCTTGGCAGGTCAGGTACCAGAAGAAGACCCAGAGCGAAGAGACCCATGGCGCCCAGAAGCAGGTAATAGGGGCGTGCAGATCTCTGATAATCCACCCAGGGAAAATGATCCGGGTACTGAGGATTCACAAGCGGTTTGAGAGTAATCCCCTTGTAGGCAACGAAATCGGGGGAACACATTCCAATCAGATCACAAAGATACAGGACGCTGTAACCAGCCAGGATCATTCCCGCGAGAAGCAGAACAATGGCGGGAAAGAGACGGAGGCCCCTGGGAAAGAAAGAAGGAGTGGCTGGAAGGGTGGGTTCCATGACAAGGGTTGATTATTAAAGATAGTAAGGTGGATGAACAAGGGCAGGGCTTCGAATCTTTTTTGAGTCATCGAGCCGGGGGGTTGCCACACGGCTTACTCCCGGACTGAGGGGAAGCAGGGTAATCTGGAGATGATGATAAAAAGCGAGGAGCCTACACTCCGCACCTTGCCCCACGGAACTGCTGGAGCACGCGCAGGTCGTTTTCATACAACATGCGGATGTCGGGGATGCCATACTTGATCATCGCCAAGCGTTCGACCCCCATGCCAAAGGCGAAACCGCTCCACTCCTCAGGATCAATCTGGCAGGCCAGGAGCACATTGGGATGCACCAATCCCGCACCGCCCATTTCGAGCCAGCGCCCCTTGCCCAGAGTGGTCTCAAACCACATATCCACCTCCGCACTCGGTTCGGTGAAAGGGAAGAAGCTCGGACGGAAACGCAGGGAGGCCTCGGGACCGAAGAGCCCTTTCATCAGGGTCTCCAGAGTCCATTTCAGATGCCCCATGGAGATTCCCTTCCCTACCAGAAGACCTTCAATCTGGTGGAACATCGGCAGGTGGGTTGGGTCGCTGTCTCGCCGGTAGACTCTTCCAGGCACTAAAACCTTAAGGGGCGGTTTGTGGTTCTCCATGAAGTGAATCTGCCCGTTGGATGTGTGCGAACGCAGGAGCAAGCCTCCCTCCAAAAAGAAGGTGTCCTGCATATCACGGGCGGGGTGGTCCGGGGGGAAATTCAAAGCCTCGAAGTTGTAGTAATCGCTCTCGATCTCACGGTCATCATGGATGTCATAGCCCATCCGCATGAAGATCGAAGTGACTTCATCGATGATCAGACTGACAGGGTGGCAAGAACCAACCTCCGCGCCACGTCCAGGCAGGGTGATATCGAGCCGCTCTTCCTCCAGGCGTCTGGCCAGAGCCAGCTCCTCCAGGCGCAGGCTGGCCTGCTCCAACGCTGCCTCAACCTCATCATGAAGGCGATTGACCTCGGCGCCGGCTTGCGGACGCTGTTCGGGCGGGAGTGCTCCAAGGCTTTTCAGGAGCCCCTTGATGGATCCTTTTTTTCCAAGAAACTGGACACGGACTTCTTCCAGGGCACGTAAATCGTTGACCTCCGCCAACGCTTTGAGAGCATTTGCACGGATGCTGCTTAGCTTTTCCGGGAGGTTTGTATCCACGACCGTCATGGAAGCTCCGGAGACCGGGATCAGTGCGCGGCAGAAAGGGCGCTCTTGGCCTGTTCGGCGATAGCGCCGAAGGCGGCCGCATCATCGATCGCCAGTCCCGCCAGGGTCTTCCGGTCGATCTCCACCCCGGCTTTGTTCAGACCATCGATCAGCTGGCTGTAATTGAGGCCATGCTGACGAGCCGCGGCACCGATCCGGACAATCCACAGGGCACGGAACTCGCGTTTGCGCCTCCGGCGGTCACGGTAGGAGTACGCCAAAGCTTTCCAGACACCGGCATGGGCGGAGCGGTAGAGCTTCCCGCGGCCAGCGAAAAAGCCTTTGGCCATCTTCATCACTTTTTTCCGGCGCCGCCTGGAAGCCGGATTATTGGTTGCGCGTGGCATTTCCTGTTTTCTCCTTAGTCAACCTTGTCGGGTGGGATTTACCCTTTGTCCCTGGTCATTTTTGTAGGGTGGGGCTTGCCCCACCTGGTGCAGCAACGGGGGAAATCGTCGGCGGGTCGAGCCCCGCCCTGCCTCACAATCCAAGCATCCTCCGGACACGACCCGCATCGGTGGACGCAACCGTGGTGGCTTTGCGCAACCCTCTTTTGCGTTTCGTGTTCTTGCTGGTCAGGAGGTGGCTGTGATAAGCCTTATTCCTCTTGATCTTCCCCTTCTTCGTCAAAGAGAAGCGTTTCGCCGCGCTTCTCAGTGTCTTCACCTTCGGCATGTTTCTCTCCTTCATTAACGGGAGTGGCTCCCGCCTTGGCTTCTTTCTCTTCCTGCTTCCTCAGGCGTTCCAGGCGTGCTTTTTCCGCCTTGACTCCCGCCGCATCCGGCCCCAGGACCATGATCATGTTCCGTCCCTCGGACTGAGGGCGAGATTCCACGATGGCGATGGTCTTCAGATCATCGATGACACGTTGGAGAAGCTTCATCCCGAATTCCAGGTGATTCCGCTCCCTGCCCCGGAACATCAACACAAATTTGACTTTGTCGTTTTGCAGGAGGAACTTCCGGGCACCACGAATCTTGACTTCATAGTCATTCTCGCTGATACGCGGGCGGAGTTTGACCTCCTTGACATCAATGGTGTGTTGTTTCCGCCGTGCATCCTTTTGCTTTTTTGCCTGCTCATACTTGTAGTTGCCGTAATCCATGATCCGGCAAACATAAGGACGAGCCGCCGATGAGACCTCGACCAGGTCAAGCGCCGCCGCTTCCGCCCGTTTTAGGGCCTCCTGGATAGGGACGATACCGACATGTTGCCCGCTCTCATCGATCAGGCGGACTTCACTCTCGCGGATATCGTGATTGATACGGTCTTTCGGCTTGGGGATCTTGCCGGGGATAAAACGCGGACGCCGTAGGATTGCAGAATTCCTCCTCTAAACAGTCTGAACCGATGGTCTGGCCAGCTCCCGCTTCAGTCGCGAGAGCGCATCTTCCAAGGGCAGGCTTCCCTGGTCCCCTTGGGTACGCACCCTGATCGAAACACTCCCCTGCTCGGATTCACGTTTTCCGATCACGAGCATAAAGGGGACTTTTTCAGTTTCAGCGGAACGGATCTTGTAGCCGATCTTCTCCGCACGTTTGTCAAGTTCAGTACGAATACCCACTTGGCGGCAGTGAGCATACACTTTTTCCGCGTAAGGCAAAACCTCATCCACCACCGGAAGGACCCGAACCTGCACCGGGGCCAGCCAGGAAGGGAAAGCGCCCGCGAAATGCTCGATCAGGATCCCCACGAAACGCTCGAAGGAACCGAAAGGCGCACGGTGAATCATAATCGGCCGATGGGGATTTCCATCGGCACCAGTATACTTGAGGTCAAATCGTTCGGGCAACACATAGTCCACTTGAACTGTACCCAGTTGCCACTCACGGTTCAGGCAGTCGCGTACCACGAAATCGATTTTGGGGCCATAAAAAGCGGCTTCTCCCAGCTCCTCACTGAAATCGAGGGTCATCCCTTTCAGCACATTGCGGATATTGGACTCGGCCTGGTCCCACAAGTTTGGACTGCCGCCATATTTATCGCTGCCGGGATCCCGTTTCCCAAAGCGGATCCTGTAATCTTTAAAGTCAAGGCTCTTAAGAACAAAGAGAACCAGGTCAACAGTCTGGGCCAGTTCCTCCTCGAGTTGCTCAGGAGTGACAAAGAGATGCGCATCATCCTGGGTGAACCCACGTACGCGGGTCATCCCGGAAAGCTCCCCCGACTGCTCATACCGGTAAACTGTTCCAAACTCGGCTAACCGGTAAGGCAGGTCCCGGTAGCTTTTGGGTGTGGCCTCGTAAATCTTGATGTGGTGCGGGCAATTCATCGGCTTGAGGAGGTAACCCTCCTCAGAGGTATCCTCCTCTGAGCCATGTTCATTCATATGGATCGGTGGGAATTGGGAGTCCTTGTAGTAGGGGAAATGACCACTGGTCCGGTAAAGGTCGAGCTTCCCGATATGAGGCGTGTACACAGTCTGATAACCATACTCAACCAGTTTTCCACGCAGGAAGGATTCGAGTTCATAGCGGACCGCAGCCCCCTTGGGGAGCCAGAGAACCAAACCGCCACCAACCTCGCTGGAAATCGTAAAGAGATCAAGTTCCTGACCGAGCTTGCGGTGATCACGCTTCTTGGCTTCTTCGATCTGTTCGAGATAGGTGTCCAATTCCTTCTGGCTTGGAAATGCGGTCAGGTAGACACGTTGGAGCTGTGGCTGGCTTTCATCCCCATGCCAATAAGCACCGGCGGTCATGAGCAGTTTGAAGGCTTTGATTCTTCCGGTACTGGGAACATGCGCTCCGAGACAGAGATCCACCCAATCTCCCTGGCGGTAACAGGAGATGGTTTCGCCACGCCGGTCGAGTTCCTCAATCATTTCTTCCTTGAATGGGTTACGTGTCTGTCCCAGGAGTGAGAGACTCTCCCGGGCACCCGATTCAACCCTCTCAAGGGGAACATCCGCCGCACAGATCGTGGCCATCCGTTCCTCAATCTTCTTCAGGTCTTCAGAAGTAAAGGGACGATCCACCCGGAAATCATAGAAATAACGTTCATCTGCCCAGTCTCCAGCCGCTGGTTGAGCACCGGGGAACAATTCCATCACCGCCTGAGCCATCACATGACCACAGCTGTGTCTGTAAACCGCACGACCTTCCGGATCTTTGAATGTAAGAATCCTGAGTGAGCCTGAATTCCGAATGGGAGCCGACAGATCCAGAACCCGGCCATTAACGGAAACAGCCAGTGCATCCGCCGCAAGACGTTTGCCGATGGATTGCGCCAGTTCCAGGCCTGTGATGCCCGGGGGGACCTTCCTCTCACTCCCATCCGGCAGGGTCAGATGGATATATTCATTTCCAGTATTGTCGGTTGACATTCTCGTTCTTCTCTCAGAAGTACCAGCACAGGACTGTCCTATCGCCAGAAAACCTCCTAAATAACAAACAGCCCGTTCCCCGGACTCAGGCGCCGGGTACGGGCCTCTTGTGTTACGGGGTTAATGGTGGGCGCTACTGGACTTGAACCAGTGACCCCTTCCATGTCAAGGAAGTACTCTAGCCAGCTGAGCTAAGCGCCCTTTACTATAAGATTATCACGTGGCGGAGAATGTATAAACCCTCTGGAAAGTTGTCAACAGCCATGGAACCTCCTTTTCGCGACGATCGACTCAAAAAGGTTCATACCACGCAACAACCTGAATTCGGCCGACTCCTCTTTACCACCCGGCGCAGGCTTGAATCTCCCCTTTCCACAAGGGAGGGATTGGCCGAAAGATTGGGAATTTCCAGCAGGTTGTTAACACAGATTGAAAAAGGTGAAAAAAGCCCTCCTGAAAAGGTTGTTGAGTGGCTGGAAACAATCCTTCAATCGCCTTTACCCCCTCAAAGGGGATCAAGAGAAGGGATCCTTTCAGACATTCTCAAAGGCTTCCAATTTCCAGAATCAGCGGAGATTCTTGATATTCCATGCGGACCCGGAAGACTTACCTGGGAACTGCGGAAACTGGGTTATCGTGTGACTGCCGCCGATCTCGTCCCCGAATGTTTCGAGGCAGGGGAGCCACCAGCTGTCCATGCGGACATGAATCACCCGCTTCCCTTCCCGGATGAATCATTCGATCTGATCCTTTCCGCCGAGGGAGTTGAACACCTCGAAAATCCCTGGCTGGCTTTCAGGGAGTTTTCAAGGATCCTCAAGACCTCAGGAACTTTGGTCATCACCACACCCAATTATTCCAACATCGAACGGCGGGTTGCATACCTTCTAAAAGGTTCTGCAGCTCGCCCCTCAGAAAGGATGGATTCATCTGGTCAGGAGTCACCCCATCTCTCGACCTTCCCGACCTGTTTCTGGAAAATGGCGGGGGAGCGAGCGGGGCTACAATTAATCTCATTGGACTCGTTCTCACCTCGCCCAAAACAATGGTTTTATTGGCCTTTAGCCTGCTTGGTCCATCTCCTCAGCCGCTTGGCTACCAGGAAAAGCCGTGAAAGATACTCGATGGATTGGACTCAAGGAATGAATGCTCTCCTGGGCGGCAGATCGCTTGTTATGGTCTTCAAAAAAGCGCCCTGAAATGGGGTGGAGTGCTTCGCTGTTCTCCACCCCAATACTCAATCTGATCGTGCCATTCAGTACTGCGACCAACTCTCCACCGCAGAAGGTAAATTGGCTTCGACTCCTGTGGCATAGGATGTAGTGTGTACAGGAGTGGCCTCACTATTTGAGGTGGTACGGAACATGACCCAGTTACCGCTCCCCCGATAAATGGCGCTGGGATTGTAATTCCGGCTTGGATTGTAGGGAAATTCACCCGCCAGGCCGATTACGGGTACTGGTTCTTCATCAATTTCCCAGGTCATCCCTCCATCGGTAGTCTGCATCGAGGCAATTTGAGTATCCGCGGTGTAAAGATAGGCATACCAGGTGTTCGGACGGTCTGGATGGATGACCAGTGTTGACACATCCCAACCGAAGATTTCAGTTGAGCGGACAAAGGTCCAAGTAATTCCATCCACCGAGGAGTAAAGGTTGATCTGACGTTCAGTCTGTCCGGCCCCCCCCTCACGGGTATTAGAAAGGCAATAAAAACCAGGGCCACCAGCGGCAGGAGCAAATTGTTCCATAGGGCCATCCGCATAAGGTGTTGAGTCAGCTGCCCCCTCGATCCCGATGCTATCAGCCACACCTGTGATCAGGATGCCTTCGGACCAGTTGATTCCATCGGAACCGGTGTATGTGTAAACCTCATATCCGGGGGTTCCATCTTCACCTGTGTGCCACATCCGGAAAGAGTTGGCACCCAGCTGAACAACATGAGCTTTCCCACGTGCACTGGGTGTCACATTACACAAAGTGTAATTGGTCCAACTGGCAGGACTATTTCCTACTGATTCCGCATAAGTGATGTCATTGCTGCTACTGGCATCAGCCCACGCTCGATACTTGCCAGCGAAAGCATCATATAGGACATGTGCGTAGTAGAAGCGTCCTGCTCCAACCGTTGTTTGTGAAAGGACCGGATTCTCAGGCCCCTCTGTCCAGGTGATATCATGGGGTGCTGCCTGGACAATCCCACTCCAAACCAGAATCAATACCACCAAACCTATTCTTTTCATCAGAAAACACCTCCTCAATAAGAAATCAGATTTCTATGGCGAGATGACCTTCCAAAATAGGCACACAATCTCTGCCCTCAATGGATTGAGGTTAACACCCAATTCACAGGGTGTCTATCAAGATTTTTTTAAGGGGATAGGAATTGGCTGTTAGGAAGATATGAAACCAATCCAGCCGGGGCTCGCTTTCACTTAGGGCGGAAAGGAAAACGAGCCCCGGAAAATGAACGGCTTCAGACAAGACGATTCAGCAGGGCATCCACAGCGGCTCCAGTGGTTCCATCGGCACGGGTGAAATAAGATCTTTGGGCGATCCGATTACCGCCGGAAGCGGACTCCGACACATCGAGAGCCTGTAAACTGATTGATTGGATCCCAACCTGGGAGAGAGTCAACAACTGCCCCAATGAAGAAGATGCCTCTGAGCCGTTGCGGACCAGGACACGCAGCTGGTCGAAGACTGAATCCTGGGAATCGATTTTACCATCGCTGTTGGAATCATATTTGGCCAGTTCCTTAAACCCATCTGATGCACCATTCTGGTCACCGAAAAGTTCCTTGCCATCATCGATTATCCCATTGTTGTTCTTATCAAGGGCCAGCAGGCCATCTCCCCCTGTCACCGTAGCGGCAGTTTCCACTACCCCATCCGCATCAAGATCGAAATGGACTCCTTCTGAGACCCTTGTCAGTTCGACCCCGTCTCCATCGAGATCTAACACGATGGGATCAGAGGCATTGGCCTGTCCTGCACTCACCTCGATACTTGTGGATTCAAAAGACAAAGACACTGAAATATCCAAAGACTGGCTCTGAACAGCAACCAACTGAGAACCCTGACCAGCAGATTGAGCAAGCGCATTGACACCATCGTCAGCCACCGGGGTTGAACCACTCATCCCGTTCATGAAACTCTTCATGTTCTCAATGAAATCGGAGAATCTTTCATCATCTCCAAAGAAGGTTTGGAGAAGAGTGGCTAATCCCGCCAGGCTGCCATCCATGGCCAAAGCATCCAGATCTCCCTGCAAATCCAGGCCATCGCTGAAGGAAATGGAGGCCTGGCTGAAAGACAGACTGAAGTTCATGGAGGCCTGGATCTGTTGCGCCCTAAAACGGTCAACCACTTGACGGGCCGCATTCCTGAAATTGGAAATGGGATCTCCCTCCTGGGTCCGTCCCGTCTGGATCAATGCTTGCTCATATTCCATCGAAACACTGATCGAAATATTCAGGTTCGTCAGGGAGGCGAACACACTCGTTCCATCGCCGGTCTGACCAGCCCGGACTGTAGCCTGAGAGAGAGAAAAGTCCAGCGAGGCCGATAACCTTGAGCGGGAAAACTGGTAGGTCCCATCGGGAGAAAGCTGAAAACCATTGGGGGAGATTTGTAAAGGGCGATTCAGGTTCCCTCCGCTCAGATCAAGAAGATCGACCGCTCCCGCCGCAGAGGAATCCTGCTCAGAACTTGTTGGAGTCTGAGTGGTATTACCTGGAGATTTTCCAGTTCCTGTGAACTCCTCGATGAATGGTTTCAGGAGTCCCCTCAGCTGGGGGGAAACAGATGGAATACCCAGTCCCTGTGCCATCCTTGGCCACCGACCTTTCCATGAGACATCTGAAATCGTGAGAGTATCTGACTTCCCTGCCGATGCCCCTCACGGCTGGAGGTGGGACATTGGAAGCGTATCCATGAATAGAATTTTCCCATCCTCTGAAATAAGAGGATAAAGAAATAAATCAAGCATGTCAATAGATTAGTTTTAGATTGTTTAATAAAAATTCATAACTTAAGACAATTCATAGCCTTACTGAGAATTATATTTTGAGTATCATTAGTAAAGTCAGGCCGTTTGAGCGTCTGGCACCGGGGAGATTCAACGGTTTTGGGGAATTGTACCGAGGCGTTTCCGGAGCACCATGGCCGTACATCGAAGCATCCCAAAGCCTTCGTAGAAAGCTTGCAGGGGAGGATCACATACCACATCCACATGGGGGACATTCAAGATGCCAAGCATTCGCCGGAGCAATTCTGATCCGATACCAGATCGCCGGAATTGAGGAAGGACCTCGAGAAGGGGGATAAAAGCACAGCGGACACCATCGCTGAGAGCATTGATCCGTCCGACCACCTTGCCGGTTTTATCCAGCGCCAGAACCACATGACTGCTGTTTTTCAACATGCGGTAATGTTCTTCACAAGTCGGAGGGTAGCCCCAATCCACAAAGAATCCCTCGAGGTCTTCAGGAGAGATTCCCTCCAGGGAGGTTTCATAGCGGATCATGAGATTTGTACTTTCCACACAGCATTTCTGCCACTAAGATGAATTCCCATGCAACGACGGAGATTTCTTGAATCAGTGGTGGCCACCCTGGGGGCAGGTGCACTCGCCATTTTCGCTGCGGTGACAGGAACACTCCAGGTGCTTTCTCCCATTTTCCACAAGACCAACCGCGAAAGCGAGTGGTTCTCCCTCGGGAAACAGGATGAGTTTACTCCAGGTCTTCCGACACCCAAAGTCATTCACATTGTGGTTCAGGATGGCTGGCAAACGCGGAAACAGAGCCAGATGGTCTATGTACTCCTGAAAGAGGGGAAACCAGTCGTATTCTCTTCAGTCTGTCCCCATCTGAGCTGTCCAGTCTCCTTTCAAGAGGAAAAAAAGAGATTCCATTGCTCCTGTCATCAATCCTATTGGGATGCGGATGGACAACGGCTCGCTGGTCCCGCCGCGCGGGGACTGGACTCACTTCCCATCCGGATTGAGGGTGATGAAGTGTTCTGCAGGTGGGTGCAATACCGTTCAGGACTCTCCGAGGCGGTTGAGGTCTGACAGAATGCGCTTCCTTTCAATCTTGAGTGGGTGGATCAACGAACGTACGGGTGTCCGCGCCGTAATCCACTCCCTCCGGGATTCACCACTTCCCGGGGGTGTCCGCTGGGCAAATACACTTGGCCCAGCTTTGGTGACAACTCTGGTGTTCGAGTGTCTGAGCGGAGTCCTCCTTTCTCTCTCTTATTCACCCGGCGTCGACTCCGCACATTCAAGTGTCGCTTTCCTCTCCAGGGAAACAACGCTCGGGATGCTCTTCCGAAGCGTGCACTCTTACGGTGCCCATCTGATTGTGATCCTGATGATTCTGTGTGGTTTGAGGGCGCTCCTTGCCCGTGAGTACACCCGCCCCAGGGAGATTCAGTGGGTGCTGGGACTCGTGCTGGCAGGGCTGATTATCACCATTGCCACCACCGGCTACCTGTTGCCCTGGGATCAATACGGTTACTGGGGGACTCAAGTCCGGACCTCGATCATGGGGTCAGTTCCAGTCGTTGGCGAGTATGTCAAAATGGTTGCATTGGGTGGAACAGAGATTGGCAATCTGACCCTGACCCGTTTTTATACCGGGCATGTGGTCCTCTTTCCGGTGTTGCTTCTCATCGGTTTGATCCTTTACGTAGCTCTGAGGGTGAGGAACGCTTATTCATCCGTGGTGGATCACCCGAATCTGGTCACCACCTATTGGCCAGGGCAGGCCTGCCGGGATGTGATGGTAAGTCTTGTAGTTATTGGTTCTCTTTTCCTCCTTGCGTTTTTCATACCGGTGAAACTCGGGAGCATCGCCGATCCGCTTGAGACCTACCCAGCACGTCCAGAATGGTATTTCCGTTGGCTTTTTCAAACCTTGAAATATCTCGCCCCCCCCTTTGAGGTGGTTGGTACAGTAGTGATCCCTCACGCCATTCTGGTCCTCCTGGCGTTGATTCCATTCATTGACAGAAGGCCCCTGCCACGTTCTGGGAGGAAGATAGTTCTCGGCTCAGTGGCTCTCCTGGGCCTGGCCTGGGCAATTCTGTCGGGCATTTCGTTCCTTGAGGACTACCGTTCCGGGCATTTCAGGGAAATCGCGATGTGGGAGGCTCAAGCCGATCCTTCCTTTGATACCGAGGAGTTTTACAAATCCAAATGTAATCGCTGCCATGGACGTGATGGAGCAGGGATGCTTGACAGCACCCCTGATTTTACTTCGGGTGATTACTGGTCTGGAGTCCGTTCGGATGTCCGTCTTGTCAAGGCAATTCTTGAGGGTGTTCCCAATCCCGGCATCTCTGAAGATGAAGTGATGCCCTCTTTCTCGGACTTGATCGGTCCCTCGGAGGCAAAGGCGCTTGTTGAGAGGAAAATCCGCACCTTCGCCCCAAGTGGTGAGGAAGAGTAAGACGAGCTCACTCCTTCCAGAACCTGTTCCTGGCCTTAACGCTGAACACTTGTTCGTTCCGCGATCTCTTCAAGCTTGAGTTCAATCTCAAGCAGTTTCTCGCGTGTCTTCAGCTCCGCCTGTTCGATGCAATTACGGATCAGGAAGAGCGCGCCCATCAGCAGGTAGACTAATCCGCTCAGAACCATAAACACCGATTTGACTGAATCGGGGTGCTTCCCAGCTTCCATCAGGAAGATAATCATCATGGTCAGGGTAACTCCCCAGGCCCAGTTCGCCATCCAGGTGGGGTGTTGCCGACTCTTGTGGACTCCACCTTTCAGGATCCACACTGCCATGCCCACCCAGGCAAAGGCGAAAGCAGCCCCGATGGCAAAGCCAATGCGAATCAGAGGCGGCAACCCTCCTCCAAGCACGGCAGCCGTTGTGAAAGTCACACCCAGACCAACCGAGAGTAGTCCAGTCGCGACCAGGCCCCACTTCCTCATCCCTTTCAGTTCCTGGTTTAACATCTCAGAAACCTCCTTTTCATATTTCCGCCGATATTCGGGATTGGTTTGTTCCATACGAATTAACTGTTCACGAAGCCGTGTGGGTTCCTCAGGCATGAAGGCGATCCTCCTTTTCCAGGATCTCTCTTAGCGAACGTTTGGCATAATGAAGCCGTGATTTGACTGTGTTCTCGGGTATGCCTAAGACCTCCGAGATCTCAGCAAGGGACAGGTCCTCCAGGAAATGCAGAGTAAGCACCTCACGGTGGTGGAGAGAGACCTGATCCAAGGCATAATGGACCCGTTCGACCTCCTCGAAGCCATTCTCCTCATGACCAGCGAAGTCATCCGAATCGGGGGGATCCTCCGGGAAGAGGTCCTGATCCCGGTAGCGTTTCCTCAGCAGATTCATGGCTTGATTTCGAGCGGTCCGGTAGAGCCAGGGAGAAAGCGCTTTGGGGTCACGCAGATTTCGGATACCTCGCAGCACGCTGATCCAAGTCTCCTGGAGGGCATCCCAGGCATCGCTCTCATTGCTGAGAAGGCGGCGGATGTAATAAAAGAGCCGTCCCTCCCACAAACGGATCAACTCCTCCATGGCTCCCTCGGCGCCACGCCGGCAACGCAAGGCCAGCAACTCGTTGTGTATGGATTCTTTGTTGGAGCGCAAGGGATTGACCTGCTTTCAACAAATAGAGTCGACTAGAATACGGGAAAGGTTCAATTCTTTTGTTTTGGAAGCTAAACTGGAGTTATCAATGAAAAAACTGAAAGTCTATCTGGACACCTCGGTGATCAGTTTCCTTTACGCAGATGATGTTCCTGATTTGCGGGGAGTTACAGAGGCGTTCTTTGATGACTATGTCCTGCCGGAGAAATACTTGGTTCACATTTCAGATGTGGTCGTCCGGGAGATCCTGAAGACAAAACACACCGCTAAGAGGGAATTACTCCTCAATGTCATCCGCCAATATCCGATGCGAATTCTATCACCCACTCAGGAAACAGACCGTCTTGCCGAGGTTTATCTACACGAGGGAGTGGTTCCCCAATCGAAATGGGAGGACGCTCAACACATAGCAATCGCTACTTGCTACCAGATGGATGTCCTCCTATCATGGAATTTCAAACACTTGGCCAATATCCAGAAGCAGCTTATAGTTAAGATAGCAAACGAGAGGGAAGGGTACTGTAACCCACTCCTGTTGATTAATCCGATGGAGCTTTTGTATGAAATCGGCAGTTGATGAAATCACCAGGTCTCTCGAAGAAGTGTGGGAGATGAAGCAGGCGGTGTTCGAGGACATCAAGAACATGTCCTCCGAAGAACGGCGAGTTTATTACCATAAGGGCCTTGAGGAGGCTGCACACCTCCTCGGGGTCACCCTTGTCGAGAACCCAGACGGAACGAAGTCGTTCATTTAGATAAACTCTCACCCCACCAGAGGAACTGTTTTCTTCAGCCTCGCACTGAGCACTGCCGAATCCACAATCCTCTGCCCGATGCGTCCAATCTCTGGTGACAGAGGTCCTCGCACCGGTTCATTGGATTCCAGGCAATGGATGAAGTACTCGATGGGATTCCGCCGGGGTGGTTCGAGTGTGTCCACTGGGATGTCCTTCCCTTCTGGACACTCCCGAGTCTGGAGGCGGATGGTCTTTTCGTAGTCGTAACTGCTGATGGTCCCCTCCGTCCCCTTGAGCACGAATCCGCATTTGGGTTGCGGTTGATGAGTCCAGGGATCCGTGAAGGTGCCCCAGCGGGTTTCAAACTTGGAGAGACCGCAGTCATAGCGAACCACGGTGATGCTGTGCTCATCGACCTCAAGCCCGGGTGGTTCATCAACCACACAGGTTACTTCCAGAGGGATTTTCCCTCCATGGAACCAGGTTCCCAGAGTAACCCCATAACCGAGGTAATCGAGCAGCGAACCGCCGCCCTTCTCTCTCTGATAAAACCAACTCTCGGATTTCTTGGCGGCTGCTTCGGCGCTGGTTTCAGCTTTATCCGCCACATGCCAGAGCGGGCCTCGATTGCCATCGTAGTAGTGAACCTCGATCAGATCTCCGATGACTCCTTCATCGATCAGACGCTTGGAGGTGACATGCGGCGGGTACCAGGCCAGCGGCCAGTTGATGGCCAGCAACTTTCCTGATTTGCCCGCTGCCTGGATCATTGAATCGGCCTCCGACAAAGACGCCGCGAAGGGTTTCTCCACCAGCAAATGGACATGGTACTCAGCCACTTTGCAGGTCCACTCGCCATGGGTCGCGGTGGCGGGACAGAGGATGGCGGCATCCGGCTCGGTCTTTTCAAGACACTCACGGTAGTCCGTGAAGATCATGCTCTCCGGAATCGAGAGCCACTCAGCCACCTTCATCATCGTGGAGCGATCCTCATGGCAGATTCCCACCACCTCCGCGTTGGGGTGCTCTTTCACCATCCGTAGCAGATCGCCCATGTGCATGTGATCGAAGTTGATGCCGACAAAGCGCCAGGGTTTCATAGGTCGTATTCCCTCCTGAGCCGTAGTTTTGAATCCGTTAAGACAGCCATCAGAGGCCCTTGTGGAGCCTCCACTTGAATCTCTTCAAGAGCAGCAAAATTTTTTTCGATGACCCTGCCAAGAATGAAAGGATGGAATCTGAGTAGCAGAACCCGTGACTGGCCTCCTCTGAAATGAGTCTGGCGAAGGTAACCAAAGTCCTTATCCGAACTCAGTAAAAGATCAAAATCTTCCATGGATCTTTCAAGGTAGACCTCATCCTTTGCCGACTGAAGCCTCATTTGATCACAGGAGAGTACAGAATAACCGGCATTCCGGCGGGCGCGGATCAAACCCGGTGGAACGTTCTCATCGGCAAGGTTTCGCATTCAATGAGATCGTAAAGGGACAGAGGATTCAGTCTCTTGATCCACCAATTTCCAAGCATATTCAAGCGCAGCCAGAATGCTTTCCCGGCTTAGGTGAGGATAACTCTCCAGAACTTCCTCATAGCTCCATCCTGAAAACAGGAGGTTCAAAATGAATTCCACGCTGATACGGGTTCGTTTGATAATCGGCTTCCCGCTGAGTATATCGGGATTCCGGTCTATCCGCTCTTCCCACATGGCTGTGTCCTCCGTGACTCAGTATAGCAATCCTGCAAGGACTGCTAAGCCGTCACCCTCCCCTGCATTTCCCCCCACTCCCGCCTTGCGATCTGTAACACCTGATCATTGGGTAGCTTTTGAATGGGGGCATAGGGAGCATGGTGGAATTGTTTGTAAGGGATGTTGTGGGCGGTGTTGTAACAGCAGATGAGGGACCAGCGGGGATTGGGACTGCGGTTCTGGTCGGAACGGTGCAGCAGGTTGGCATGGAAGAAAAGCCCCGTGCCCGGCTCCATCTCACAGAAGACATGCGGTAGACGTTGAAGAGCCTGCTCCACCCGTTCCATATCCGCGCCGGTCTGATCGCCGGTGACACCATGGTTGACTCTTCCCATTTTATGGGATCCCTGAATCACCTGAAGGCAACCATTCTCCTTCGTTGCACGGTCGACCGCGATCATGCAGCTGGCCATGTCCGGAAAGAGGCAGGCATCGTTGTACCAGTAGCCATAGTCCTGGTGCCATTCCCAGGCCCCACCGACATAAGGCTCCTTGAGCATCATCTTGTGATGGAGGTGGTATACTTCATCACCAAGCAGACGCTCCATGGTGGCTACAATCCGCTCGCAGCGTACACAGGCGCTGTAGAGGTCATCGCCGAGAACCGAACGGAGCGTGAGACGGCTGATCCCGCCCTGGCTGTCCTTACGGTCCCAGGCCTCCGAGGCAAGCGCCTGATCGGCACGTGCAATTTTCAATAGAAGCTCAGTCTCTTCTTGCGAGAAGAGCCCTGGCACCATCAGAAAACCATCTTTTTCAAACTGGGAAATCTGAGACGCGGTGACTTGGAAAATCAATCGAATCCTCCCCTTCATCGGAACGAGAAACTACTCGTCCCAGCAGATCTACCAGCCGTTGAAAAAGTGATAACAATGGATTCCCGCTTTCGCGGGAATGACGAAGCGAGCAAGAACATTCGGAAATCGTCATTCCCGCGAAAGCGGGAATCCACTGCAACTCCCCATATTCGGATTCTTCAACGGATTCCGATCATGGAATCAACTCAGTTCTTGCCGCGATCCGACCCGGTGTCATCGCCCTCATTATCCGAGCGCTCCGGGAAGGTTCCCGTGTCAGTGTCTTCATCGTTCTCATCGCCATGCTCGCCTGGACCAAACTGTGAGCCACCGCCAGGTAGAACGCCTTGTGCACCACCAGCGCGTCCAGTCTGGGTGGTACCACCCATCGAGCCTTGGATAAAGGTTCCATTCGGTTCGATATCCAGTGTGTCACCATCATCCAGAAGCCGCCTGCTCTTCCTCGTCCTCGGGTCGAGGATCGCAATTTTTCCGCGGAAAACACGGAACTTCACTTTGGGATTGCCTTGGACAGCAGGAAGGACCCTGGTACTGAACTTGGTTCCACGGACCGCGGCGACAGCGGTTGGGGTCTGGACCTCGAAACGTTCCGAGTTGGGATCGATCTTGCGGACATTCGCTATCACATGTCCTTCCGCAACACGAACTCCTATGGTTTCGCCTCCACTGGCAACATCTGTAAAAAGCTCATTGAGTTTCACTCGAGAGCGCTCATCGATCTCAACCGTGGTTTGAGAAGGAGCCTCGCTTCCCGCAGGACCGGTCTTTCCCTCGATCAACAATTTGACACGGGATTTCGGCCCAGTCAGCAGGATGTGTCCCTGCTCCAGCCGGGTTTTATTCACCTGGACAATAAACCGTTCCGGAGAACCTTCCTTGTAGAACTGCGCCTTCCCCGCTGCCTCGATGACCAGAGCGGTGAGTTGGGGGGGATTGGCGGGTTGAGCCTGCACGGTCAAAGCAGAGATGCAGGCAAGGAAACTGACCCTGAGGAAGGTAGAGATTGTGCGCATTTGCGAGCTCCTTACGAGTGTGCGAAGATCTTATGGGATGCCTTTCGATTCTCCAAGTCAGAAAATCATCTTACCTTTAGTATAGCCGCTTCCACGAAGATGACACGTAGAGATTATGCTTCGTTCCCCGCCAGCATGGGGGAGAGGGCATTCTTGGCCTTATCACGGATCCCTTGCGGGATGGTTCTCTGAAGGAGCTGAACCGCGTAAGGGGCCTGTCCAGGGAAAAAGAACTGGAGGCGCTCAGGGTGGTTTCTGAAGAACCGTGAGGCCGCCAGCCTGCGGATCAGACCGGGTGAGCGGTATTGCGAGAGAAGGTAGAGACGATTGAAAAAGGCATAGCGTTTTTCATCCAATGGATGAGTATCCTTCTGCTCCTCGTAAACCCGGGTCAATTCGTAATTGGGAAAATAAGACAGATAACTGAGCGTGTCGCTGCCAATCTTGACCGGTTGGGGCATTGCCAGCAACAGGTCAAGGGTTTTCTGGCAGTCCTCCTCGGTCTCAAGTGGGTTATTGGTGATGATATCGATGGAATACTCAATGCCCGCCTCGGAGAGATTGCGCGCTGCCTCCAGCACCATGTCGCGTGGCGCGGGACGTCCATACTGGTTGATCAAGACCTCCTCGCTCCCGCTCTGGACTCCCATACGCACCTCGACCTCCCCGGCGCTCTTTAGGAGTGCACAGATATTCCTGTCACATTGCTGGGGGTAAACATAAGCCCAATAAGGCAACCCAATTTCGGCTTTATAACGGGGGAGAAAGACCTTCAGCCATTCCTTGTGGATCGAGAAGATGTCATCCCAGAAATGGATCTTCTTGACGTTATATCGGGCTTTGACGGTCTTCAGGATTTCAAGGGCATAATCCACACTGTGACGGCGGACATAGCGTTGCCCCTTGTACATGTCATGGAGCACGTTGTGAATACAGAAGGTGCACTTGTAGGGGCAACCACGCGATGTGCTGAAAAGGAAATCATCCCAACAGTCACGGTCCACACGGGGCCAGAGTCCATCCCAGCTGATCTCGAACTTGTCCTGAGGCTCGAAGTCTGGGAGTGGTAAACGGTCCAGGTCCTGGATCAGGGGACGCAGGCTATTGCGGAAGACCTTGCCATTTTCTTTGGCCCAGATGTTCTGGATCCCGGTAAGGTCTCCTTTTCTGTCCCAGGCAGCAGCAAACTCAGCGAGGGGGTCCTCGCCCTCGCTGATGCACAGGTAATCCGCGAACTGGATATCAAACTCCGGGTTAACGGTCGGTTCGATTCCACCCCAGATCACCTTCAGCCCCAATTCATTACGGATCCGTTCGGTGACTTCCCTTGCAGTGTTGATGAACTTGGAGGTCAGACTGATTCCCACAAAGTCACACTTGCGTTCACGAATCAGATCGATAAGGAGCTTCCATTCCGTCTCCGAAATCCGTCGCGGATAACAGTAGGCAATCTCGCCGCGCGAACAAAGGCCGACATTGACCTCATCGATCACTGGTTCAGGTGGGAAATCGGCCTTCATCAGAACCTCATACTGCTTAAGGTAGATGACAGTGACCTCATGGCCATGCTGCTTGAGGTATGCCGACAGGTAGCGGATACCAAGTGCCACCGTGTCATACATTGAAATCAGGGCAATACGTGCCATGAGGATAGGTCCCTTCTGTGTAAACCTTATTTTCTGGCCGGGTTAGACTATAGTCAACCGGAAACCAAATGCCACCATGCAACCCATTCAGCCCCCCTCCAAGACTCTGCTCAGCCGGATCCGCAAACTCCAGACCCGCAAGGGACGCGAAGAGAGTCATCGATTTCTGGCCGAGGGATACAAATTGGTCAAAGAATGCCTCACTGCTGGTGTATGTTGTCATTCCCTGATCTTTTCAGATGATTTTCCCGAGTCTTGCCAGGAGGAACTGACTTCATGGCTCCTCCCCCTTGCTCATGTTACCGCAACCATGATGGATCGTGCGGCTTTTGACCGTCTATGTGACACACAAACCCCACAGGGAGTTCTCGGTGAGTTCGATCAGCCCGCAGCCCCCGGTTTGTCCATGCTGGAGTCTGGCCTCGGATTGGTGATAGTTCTCGACGAGGTTCAGGACCCAGGTAATGTGGGAACCTCGATCCGGGTGGCGGCGGGGTTAGGCGCCAGGGGAGTGGTGCTCACTCATGGGTGTGCCGATTTGTGGAATCCCAAGGTGGTGCGTGCCTCGGCGGGGGCTGTGTTCCATATTCCGGTTTGGAGTGGAGTAAACTCAATGGAGATGGCGCAAATCCTCCCTTCCAAGGGGTATGCAGTCTGGGTGGCGGATGCTTCAGGGGCATCGCTTTTTGAGGAGAAAAAGAGTCCCGAGCGACTGGCGCTTGTGATGGGAAACGAAGCCCATGGTGCTTCCCTGGCCTGGTTCGAGATCCCTGGCAGCAAACGGATCGGCCTTCCCATGGCTCATGGGGTGGAGTCCCTGAATGTGGGAACTGCTTTGGCGGCAATACTGGGTTGGATATGGGGAAACAGATTATCCCCCGGTTAATTTTCCGTGATTGAGGCAGCCTGTACCGCATCACCTGGGAAACAAATCCATCGCCAAATCACGGAATCCTCGAACCCGGTGTACAGTCGCCAAGTCGGCATCATGCTGATCCCTGCCATTGACAGATGTCCGTGAGAGGACCACCAGGTCTTCTCCATCCACCAACGCGGCAGGATACATAAATGACTGGTGCGGATCCCGTGTGTTGGCGATACATCCAGCGGGAAACCAATTCAACGCATCCACACTGTAAGACAGCATCAGGAAACGTCGGTCGTTGCCAGGACCACCCGCGAACCGTTTGTTTTCCCGGATACGGTCCCACTGAAAAACAACCCCCTGTGAGTCTGCGGGCAGGTTGGCGGTCATCCAGAAAAGGCCTGATTTCTCATCATGCAGGATGAAGAACTTGTTCTGTCCACCGGGCATCGGATAGAACTGAGTGAAGCGGAGATCCATTTTTCCACCATCCTCAGAAAGGTCGCAGACTGCTGCCAGGCCAGCTGTGGCATAGCCATCAAGCACCGTTCGAGACATAACCCGGATCTGCCCTTGTACAAGAACCACATTGGGCTCCAACCAACTGTCATCCGGCCACTGCTCCCATTCGGGCAACATGACAGGATACATTCCCCGAACAACCTCTCGTGGTGTGGACGGTTTTGGGGCTTCACTGGACATACGCCATGCGGATGAAGACAACAGATCCTGGCCAAGATCACCCGCAATCACCACCGTCCCACCCTGGTAGCCACCGCTGTTGAGTGCCCAGTAAAGCCGGTTTTGGTGGATGACCATCCCAGTGTGGCAATTCCAGTAAGAACCCTGGAACAATAACACCGGTTGAGACCAGGTTTCTCCCTCATCCAGGCTCTTCACGAGCGAGACATTCTCCCATTTAGCTGGCTGGACAAACATGTAAGTGACACCCTCATGAACAAAGGGGGTGGCATCTGAATAAGGAAGGGTTGGAAGAGGTGTCCAGGTCTTTCCTCCATCCAAACTGCGTGAGAGAAAAGTCTGCCAGGATCGCACCCCATGCCAGTCATCGGTAGCTCGTTCCAGGCAGGGCGCTGCTACCAGTAAACCACCGGAAGGCAGACGGACAATGCCTGGATCATGGATGTAATAGCGACCCGTCTCGGGGACACGGGTTGCGATCCAGTAATCCTGAACCAAGGGTGTCATCATTCCTCCCTGGAGATGCTGGCTCGATCCTAACAGGAAAAGCAGGGATATCAGACACCTTGTCACCCGGAGAATGACATCTGTCCGAGACGGCATGGCAGGTTTCCTGCCCCCGGATTCCCGGTACATGGCCAGACCAGACACTTGTGGATTCCCTATTTTGCGGCTTGCTGAAGCATCTCTTCGGCCAGACGCAGGCTTCCCTCGCTGGCATCGGTTCCCATCATGCGAGCCAGCTCCTCGGCCCGTGCCTGGCCCTCCAGGGGGGTAATCCGGACCAAGGTCTTCTGCCCATTCGTCTCCTTATCAATCCGCAGATGGTGATCCCCTTTGGAGGCAATCGGTGCGAGATGGGTAATACACAGGACTTGGCGTTCGGCGGAGAGGGATTTGATCTTGCCTCCAACCACGTGCGCAGTTTTTCCTCCAATCCCCGAGTCGATCTCATCGAAGACCAGGACATCCACTCCATCCACTCTTGCCAGCACCGCCTTGATGGCCAACATCACCCGTGAGATCTCGCCGCCGGAGGCTACTTGCTTGAGAGTTTTAAGCGGTTCCCCTGGATTCGTGGAGATGCGGAAATGAACCACATCCCAACCCGTACTGGTAATGGGGGATTCATCATCCTGCGGGTAGTTCATGCGGAGCACGCTGGGAGCGGTAGCGGGATCGATCATGGCCACTTCAGCTTCAAAACGTGCTGCCGGCATCCCGAGTTGACGCAATTCCAGGGTGATTTCACCACTCAGTTGCTTGGCCACCTTCCGGCGTTTCTTGGACAGTTCGGTGGCTTGCCTGCCAAGATCCTGGGTTATTTTCTGAAGTTTCTTTTCAAGACTGGAACGCTCTTCTTCAAAGTTCTCCAGGCGGTCCAGTTCGGTCTTGGACTCACCCAGGAAAGAAAGGACTTCTTCAATGGAGTTCCCATACTTACGCTTGAGGTTATGGATCAGATGCAACCGTCCCTCGATTTCATCCAAACGTCCCGGTTGGAACTCCAGGGATTCATGATACTTGCGGACAGTGGAAGCCAACTCCTCAAGGACATATCCTGCACTTTCGGCATGGTTTCTGGCTGCAGCGATATCGGGATCCCGTTGGGCCATGTCTTCCAGACGAGATTGCACCTGCCCCATTGCACGAAGGACTCCCAAAGTGTCCTCCTCATCCCCTTCCAGTAATGCCAAAACCGCTGCTGAATGCTCATTGAGCGATTCGAAGTTTCTCAGCCGCCTTTTTTCGGCACCAAGTTCCTCTTCCTCGCCGGGACGCAGCTCAGCCTCTTCAATCTCACCAATCTGGAATTTCAGCTGGTCCAGCAGACGGTGCCTTTCACGTTCCTGGGTGATCAAATCGAGCTGCCGTTGATGGGTTTCCCGCCATTCCTCATAGGTTTGTCCCAGCCGTTCCGAATCTTCGGAAAGTTCACCAAAAGCATCCAGGATTCCCAGGTAATTTTTCGGATTGAGCAAGGTCTGATGATCATGTTGACCATGGAGATCCACCAGAAGGCCGCCAATCTCATTCAAAGCCGCCAGGGTAGTCGTGGAATTGTTCACAAAACAACGGTTTTTTCCGGCACGATTGAGAGTTCTTTTGAGGATCAGGGAGTCATCCATTTCCAAGCCCGCATCCTCCATAAAAGCCGTCAGACGTTTGTAGCCTGGACTGTTCGAGTCTAATTCAAAGACCGCCTCCACGGTTGCCTGATCCTGCCCTTGACGGATCGAATCGCTGGAGGAACGCTCTCCGAGCACCATCGACAGAGCATCCATGACAATTGTTTTGCCAGCACCAGTCTCTCCGGTGATGACATTGAGCCCTTTTTGGAGTTTGAGATCGGCAGATTCAATCAGAACAAAGTTTCGTATCGACAGATCGGTCAACATGGGAATGATCTCCCCCTTTGTGTTCTTAAATAGAACGGCGAGGTTGATGGCGAGAAAAACCAATTCTAATGTAGCGTAATCTGACACATTTGTCAAATTTGATTTATCACACAATGGATGGGTTGTGATCCGGATTGCGGCGTATTCCATGGTCGTTTAGGCTTGTATCCGGCAAGGAGGAACCCAAAAATGAACTTCTGGAAGATAATCATACTGACCGGGGTGGTCTTGAACATGCTTCTCACAGGTGTGGGATACGGGCAAGTCAGCTATTTTGTGGATTGCCGTATAGAAGGAGCGGTGGGAGATGGATTGACCGATGATACCGCGGCTATCCAGTCCGCGCTGAACAAGGCGGGTCTCCAACAAGGGGGGGTGGTTTTACTCCCCGCTGGTTACTACCGGATCGAGGGAAACCTGACCATTCCTTCCGGAGTCACACTCCAGGGGATCTGGGACAGCCCTCACCATGAGGACCAGACATGGGGGAGCTCTCTTTTCGCGATTTCCGGAGCGGGACAAGCCACCGGTACTCCCCTCATCAATCTCTCCCCCAGTAGCGCCGTACGGGGACTCAAGATCTTTTACCCCCAGCAGGATGTGAACAATATCAAACCCTATCCCTATGCAATCCGTGGCAGTGGCATGGAGTGCACAGTGGACAATGTCACCCTGGTGAATGCCTACCAGGGCATTGATTTCACCCCGGCGCATGAGCTTCATACCATTCGCTATGTGCGTGGGTGTGTCCTCAAACAAGGGATCATTGTGGACAACTGCACCGATATCGGACGGATTGAAAATGTCCACTTCAATCCCCATTACTGGGCCCGTGCCAAATCCGCTCCCGGATACACCGGATTCCCCGGTAATGGCTGGGATACGCTGGTAAACTATGTCAACAACAATCTGGATGTGTTCATTTTCGCCCGCAGTGACTGGGAGTATGTGTTCAATACCTTTGCCTGGGGATTCAAGACCTGTTACCGGTTCGTGGATCGCGGAAATGGCAGTTGCAATGGGAACTTCCTGGGTATTGGGGCCGATGGGGGCCAGTATTGCGTGTGGGTGGAAAAGACTCAGCCCCCTGGATTACTCATCACCAATGGGCAGTTCGTATCCTTTGCAGGAACTAATCCAACAGAAATCTTTACAACCCCAGGGTTTACAGGCGTCGTTCAACTTTCCAACTGCTCATTCTGGGGACCCACCAAACGCTGTGTCTACCAGCAGGGGAATGGTCTGGTTTCTCTACACCAATGCAACTTCCGTGAGTGGAACAACTCAGTTCCCGCGGTGGAGGTGGTCAGCGGTGAGCTGACTGTCACCAACTGTAATTTCGCCCTTAATCAAAAGCATATCAAAGTCAACAGCGGAGCGGGTAAACCAATCCTGGCAAATAACCGTTACAAGGGAAGTGCCCAAATTGAGGGGGCTGTGGAAGGTTCCAGCAGCGCCGATAACGGCACTGAGCTTTACAAGTAAGGAGGCGTTGAGAATCTTCAATGAGACTGACCCTGGGACACAGCCCGGATCCTGATGATGCCTTCATGTTCTACGCCCTCGCGAAGGACAAGATCGATCAGCGGGGTTATCAGTTTGAGCACATACTGCAGGATATCGAGACGCTCAATCGACGCGCGTTGCGTGGCGAGCTCGACATCACCGCCATCTCGGTTCATGCCTATGCCAGCGTCCTCGACAAGTATGCCCTTCTTCCCAGCGGTTCGAGCATGGGGGATGGATATGGCCCCATGGTGGTGGCGAAAAAACCCGTTATGCTCAGTGATCTTCCAGGTTTGAAAATCTCGATCCCTGGTGAGATGACCACTGCCTTCCTGGCGCTCAACCTGTGCATCGGAAAGTTTTCGTATGAAATCGTCCCCTTCGACCGGATTTTCGAACACGTGGAGAGCGGCAAGTCCGATGCGGGGTTGATTATCCACGAGGGCCAGTTGACCTGGGCGGAGCGAGGACTCAATCTGGTAGTCGACTTGGGAGTCTGGTGGCAACAGGAGACAGGGCTTCCCCTCCCCCTGGGGGCCAATGCGATTCGAAAAGATCTCGGTACAAAGGTGATGAGTGAAGTTTCGGACCTGTTGCACGAGTCGATCCAGTACAGCCTCGATCACCGTGCCGAAGCGGTGCAACATGCCCTGCAATGGGCACGTGACATGGAGGCCCCTCTTGCCGACAAGTTCGTCGGCATGTATGTCAACCACTGGACACTGGATTACGGAGCACGCGGAAGAGAGGCAATCAGAGCCCTGTTGCGCGCCGGATATGAAAAAGGGCTCCTCCCCAATCCCGTGGAACTGGAGTTTGTGGGGGGGTAGAACAACTTGGTGGACAGCTCCCCCCACCCCACCCTCCCCCGCAAGGGGGGAGGAGATGTGTGAACTGTTATCTTCTTTTGTTTTCCTCCCCCCTTGCAGGGTAGGGTGGGGGGATAGAAAAACTGAAATGGAGACTCCATGACTGAGAGATTCGATGGACGCAAACCGGGGGAGATCCGCCCGGTCAAGATGACGGTGGGGTTCCTGGAAACCGCCGAGGGCTCCTGCTGGATCGAGTTCGGAAAAACCAAAGTGCTCTGCACCGCGAGTTTCCAGGACACACTGCCCAGCTGGAAGACAGACAGTTCCGGCTGGGTGACCGCCGAATATGCAATGTTGCCAAAATCTTCGAAAACCCGCATCTCGCGCGAAATCAATCGTCCCAAGGGGCGTACCGCCGAAATCCAGCGCCTGATCGGCCGTTCCATCCGTGCGGTGACGGACTTCGATGCGCTCGGAAACCGGATGGTGAACATCGATTGTGATGTTATTCAGGCCGATGGCGGCACGCGCACAGCGGCGGTAACCGGCGCGATGGTGGCCTATTGGGAGGCCTGCCACCTGATGGCAACTGCGGGAGTCTTTGCCCGCTGGCCGATCCGGGAGCTGCTCGCGGCGGTCAGCGTTGGCAAAGTGAATGGTGAAACCCTTGTGGATCTTTGTTACGCCGAGGACAGCACCGCTGAGGTAGACATGAATGTGGTTATGACCGAGTCGGGGGAATTTGTGGAGGTCCAAGGGACCGCCGAATCCAAGCCATTCTCAAAGGCTGATCTGGATGAGATGCTCTCCCTTGCAGAAGTGGGGATTCGTGAACTGCTGGCTAAACAGGTGGAGGTGTTGAAGGACCTGAAAGCGCCTGTATAAGGCCGAAAAAAAACCGGTCAGCTGGCCCTGGAGTTGGACTCCAGGGCCAGGGCCTTCTGTGGGAGTTGTACTCCCACAAACCCTAACCTGATCGTAGCTTTCAGCGGAGTTCAACTCCGCTAAAAGGATTCCGCCCACGAGTGCAACTCGTGGGCGAGCTTAATCGCATAAGAGAGACTCATGTCAAACGTCATAGAAACCCTTCAAGAACGCGGCTTCATCGAGCGGATCACTGATCCTGAGCTCAGTTCTCTTTCGGAAAAGAAATGTCTCACGGTTTATTGCGGTTTCGACCCGACAGCCGACAGTCTTCACGCCGGAAATCTGGTGGCAATCCTGGCCCTGTCGCATTTCCAGCGGGCCGGACACAAGCCGATCGCGCTGGTGGGAGGAGCAACAGGGCTGATTGGAGATCCAAGCGGGAAGAAAGATGAACGCAAGCTCCAGACTCGTGAAATGGTCGAGAGAAATGTCGAGGGAATCAAAAAGGTTTTGGCCAAGTTCCTCCGCTTCGAGGGAGAAAATGCCGCCATCATTGTCAACAACCATGACTGGATGGGGCCGATCACCTTCCTCGATTTCATTCGTGATATCGGCAAGCATGTCCGCATCACCGAGATGCTGGCACGCGAGTCGGTGAAGGCGCGTATCGATTCCGGGGCAGGGATGTCCTTTACCGAGTTCTCCTACCAGCTGCTCCAGGCCTATGACTTTTATTATCTCCACAGTCACTATGGTTGTGATTTGCAAATCGGCGGCAGCGACCAGTGGGGCAACATCACGGCGGGAACCGATCTGATTCGTCGCCTGGGAGGAGAACAGACCTACGGCCTGGTCTGTCCGCTCCTGACCACCTCCTCCGGTCAGAAGTTCGGTAAATCGGAACAGGGCGCGATCTGGCTCACTGCGGACCGTACCAGCCCCTACCAGTTCTACCAGTACTGGATCCGTACCGAGGATGCCGATGTGGGGCGTTTCCTGCGGATGTTCACCTTCCTGCCCCTGGCGGAGATCGAGCAGCTGGAACGCCTCACGCAAGAGAAACCGGAAGCCCGCGAGGCCCAGAAGAAACTGGCCTGGGAAATCACCTGCCTGGTGCATGGTGAGGAGGAGGCCAAGGCCGCGCTCAAAGCCAGCGAGGCGCTTTTTGGAGGTGAACTCGCGGGGCTTGCAGCGGGTACGATCCTCGATGTGTTCTCGGAAGTACCTTCGTTTGAACTGGACCGGAAACGTTTGAATGAGGGGCTCTCTCTTGTCGATGCACTTGTTGAAAGCAACCTGGCGGGATCGAAGGGTGAATCCCGCCGTCTCATCCAGGGCGGCGGTGTTTACATCAACAACCGCAAGGCCGAGGGAGATGAGAAGATTACTCCAGACTATCTTCTGGATGGTGGACTATTGGTCTTACGAGTGGGGAAAAAGAAGTATTGCCTGGGTAGGGTGAATGAATGAGTCCACGCTTCTCATCACTGAGATGTACCCCTCGATTCAGGGAGAGAGCACCTGGGCGGGGTTGTCCTGTTTTTTCATCCGTCTGACCGGCTGCCCCCTGCGGTGCCGTTGGTGCGACACGACCTATGCCTTCCATGGTGGCAAGCGGATGCCCATCCCGGAGATCCTCGCGGCGGTTGATGCCTCCGGTATCAACCTGGTGGAGGTCACCGGGGGCGAACCCCTGGCGCAACATAATTGTCCCCTTCTCTGCCAGGCTTTGCTTGATGCAGGAAAGACCGTTCTCATCGAAACCGCTGGGTCTCACCCAATCGAGGTCCTTCCCGAAGGTGTCATCCGGATCATGGATCTCAAGTGCCCCGGGTCAGGCGAGGTGGAAAAGAACTTGTGGAGCAACCTCGATCACCTCAATGAACGTGATGAAGTCAAGTTTGTCATCTCATGCCGCGAGGATTTCGAGTGGGCCAGGGATGTAGTCAGAGAGCACCGTCTTGAGAGGCGGGTCCATGCTGTGCTCTTTTCGCCTGTTTTTGGAGAAATCGACATGGCGGAGCTGGTGGCATGGATCCTCGCGGACAAGTTGCCGGTGCGTTTCCAGTTGCAGATGCACAAGTTCATCTGGGAACCCACACGGAAAGGGGTGTAACCTCACCCCTCTGTCCCCTTCTCCTCGCGGGAGAGGGGGACAGGGGGGTAAGGTTATTAATAAGGAGCCTTATATGAAAGCCGTTGTGCTTCTCTCCGGTGGTCTGGATTCCGCCACAGTCCTCGCGCTCGCTCGACAAGAGGGGCGTGAATGTTATGCCCTTTCGTTCCGGTATGGCCAACGGCATGTGTATGAACTCGAGGCCGCCGGGAAAGTCGCGCGCTCGCTTGGAGCCAAGGAGCATCTTGTCTTCGATATCCCTCTGAACCGTTGGGGCGGATCGGCGTTGACCTCGGAAATCGAGGTTCCCAAGGATCGTACGGGCGACGAGATGTCCCATGGCATCCCGATCACCTATGTCCCCGCGCGCAACACGGTTTTTCTCTCACTCGCATTGGCCTGGTCCGAGGTATTGGAGGCGGGTGAAGTCTGGATCGGGGTGAATGCGCTGGATTATTCCGGATACCCCGATTGCCGTCCGGAATTCATCCAGGCATTCCAGGAGGTGGCACGTCTGGGAACCAGGACTGGGGTGGAGGGAACACTCCCCCTCCAGATCCGTGCACCACTCCAGTTTCTCACCAAGGCGGAGATCATCCGGACCGGCACAGACCTTGGGGTGGATTACAGTCTCACCCGTTCCTGCTATGACCCACCCTCAGCGGATTTGCACTGCGGACACTGTGATTCCTGCCTGCTGCGCAAGAAAGGTTTCATCGAGGCGGGAGTTGAGGATCCAACCTCTTATGCCAGACAGAGATAAAAACAGGGGCCGGAATATTTATTTGGCCACAAACTGTTGGTCGGAACGGTACAGGATGTCCCCATAACTTCGAGTCCCATTGGTCGGGCTATAGGGTGTTGTGTAAGGGGTTTCCCGCAGAGCATCAGGGCCATAACCGATCAGAATATAGGCATCCTGACGGATAGGAGACACCATCCGGGTTCCAGGTGCGCAATCCGGTCCATCGGGTCTCCAGCATCCAAAGACACCAAGTAATCGCTTTTGCTCAGTTTCATGTCAGCTGCTTCACGGTCAATGTACATGTAGGAAACAGGTTTCTTGATATCCTCCGTGATCAGAGACTTGTCCCCATCAATGAAAAATGGATCTGGCGGGACTGTGCTCATATACTTTACGGGGGTTGTCAGCGGGGTGAAGAGGCCCGAGGTTCCACCTCTCCAATCGCCCCGGTGCCAGCTGCAACAGGCTTTGAAGGATGGGCTGGGATACATGGGGCCGCCCCGGAAACGGGCCTGGACGATCTGCATGTTGTCATCATCCCAGTAGTCCACCAACAGGACTCCTCGTTCCAGCCGCAACGATTCGATGGCGGTAGCCAGGCTTTTCATGTCCGAGCTTTCCCGGACCACCTTGGCCCGTGTCTGAGCCTCAAGAAAATTGGGCAATGCGATCCCGATCAGGATCAGGATGATGGCGATGACAATGAGGAGCTCGATCAGTGTGAACGCGCGTGTGTTGAGATGGAGCAGATGATTCCTGGGCATGCTTGGACCTGACCTTCCCTTCCCTGTGGTAAATTGAGTATACCGAGCACAAGTTAAGGCTGTCTATAGCCAGAATGGGAGGCGAAAAAAAGACCTCACCCCCCTGCCCCCCTCTCCCGCTGGGCGAGGGGGGAGACGTTCCCCCTTCTCCTCATGGGAGAGGAGGGCAAGGGGGTGAGGTCTTCTGTTACTCCAGCAACCTCAGGTCAGTTCTTTCCCGCGGGCAATGATCAACTTACCCGAACGGATCATCTCGATGATGCCATACTTGTTGAGCATCCGTTCCATGGCATCGAGTTTCTCCGAATCGCCGGTGATTTCGACAATCAGGCTCTCATCGCCGATATCGACTGTCTTGGCACGAAAAACATCCACGATCTGGAGAATTTCGGTCCGGTTGCCGACATCGGCCCTGATCTTGAACAAAGCCAGCTCACGGACCACCGACTCCTCACCGGTGTGTTCAGCCACACGAACCACATCCACCAGCTTATCCAGCTGCTTGATGATCTGATCCAGCACGGCAGGGTCACCCTTGCTGACAATCGTCATCCGGGAGAAGCCCTCGTAATGCGAGGAGCTGACCACCAGCGAGTCGATATTATAGGCACGCCGGGCGAATACCTGGGCCACCCGGCTCAAGACGCCCGGACGGTCATGGACATAGACGCTGATTGTGTGCTTGCCGTTTTGTGAGATTGTCGTTTCCATTTCAGGTACTCCCTTCCGGCTTGGCCATCTTATGCTTGGGGGCCTCGATCAACATGTCTCGAATCGCTGCTCCCGCTGGAATCATCGGGAAAACATTCCCTTCTTTCTCGACCACGGCATCCACGATACACGGGCCCTCATTATAGTTGATGGCTTGCGTCAGAACCCGCTTGATATCTCCAATCCGGCGGATGCGGAAGCCCTTGGCGCCATAGGCCTCGGCCAGCTTCACGAAATCCGGGTTGCCTTGGAGATCGACACCCGAGAGTCGGTTCTCGAAAAAGAGCTCCTGCCATTGGCGAACCATCCCGAGATAGGAGTTGTTTATGATCAACACCTTGACCGGGAGTTTGTGAATCACCGCTGTAGCCAGCTCGGCCAGGGTCATCTGGAATCCGCCATCACCCACAATCGCCCAGACCTGTTCATTGGGACGTCCGAACTGGGCACCAATCGCTGAGGGGAAACCATAACCCATTGTGCCTGCGCCACCGCTCGAGAGCCACTGATGTTCGAATGTGGTCCGGTAGAACTGCGCCGCCCACATCTGGTGTTGCCCCACATCGGTGGTCACGATGGCTTTTCCACCGGTCAGCTTGTAGAGCGTGTCGATCACGAATTGCGCATGCAGCCCGCCCCTTTGGGGGTACTTCAAAGGATAGGTCTTCTTCCACCCGTTGATGCGATCCAGCCACTCCCTGGTATCCAAGGGGTGAACATGCTTGAGCAGCTCCTCGATGATGAGCCGTGCATCGCCAGCCAGGCAGACATCGGGTTGAACCACCTTGCCGAATTCCGCCTTGTCGATGTCGACATGGATTTTTTTGGCGGTGGGGCAGAACTCACTGAGCTTCCCGGTAATACGATCATCCCAACGTCCCCCGATACACAGGATCAGATCGCAGTCCACAACAGCCTTGTTGGCATAGGCGGTTCCATGCATTCCCATCATGCCCAGCGAGAGGTCATGGGTTTCCGGAAAACCGCCTTTCCCCAACAGGGTGTTGACCACTGGAGCGCGCAGCTTCTCAGCCAGGGCCTTGGCCGCTTTAGCCGCCTTGGCAATCACCACTCCATGACCCACGTAGATGAGGGGGCGTTTGGAATCGGCGATCAATTCCGCCGCCTTGTAGATATCCGCCATCTCACACATGGAAGGATAACGGTAACCTGGCAGCTCCAGTTTCTCCGGGAAAGAGGTGGAGCATTCTTTCGAGGCCACATCCTTGGGAACATCGATCAAGACAGGCCCAGGCCGGCCAGTCTGACAGATAGTGAAGGCCTCCTTCATGACCCGTGGAAGGTCATTCGTATCCCGGACCAGGTAAGAGTGCTTGACCACAGGAATGGTGATCCCGAAGATATCCGCCTCCTGGAAGGCATCCTTGCCCAGCATCGGAGTGATCTGCTGACCCGAAATAACCACCATGGGGACCGAATCCATGTGAGCGGTCAGCATTCCGGTGACTGTATTGGTCGCTCCCGGACCGCTGGTGACCAGTACCACTCCCGGCTTGCCGGTCACTCGCGCATAGCCATCGGCCATGTGACAGGCGCCCTGCTCATGACGCGTAAGAATTAACCGGATCTTCGATTCGAGAATGGAATCGTAGACCGGCATGACAGCTCCGCCGGGGATGCCGAAAGCAAACTCGACATTCTCTCTTCGGAGGGCCTCGATGATCGCATCTGAACCTAACATGTCCCCGTTCCTCGATCATTTCCGTGGGTGGGAGAGCCTTGTATCCACTTCCTGGCTGGAAAATGCATACTCTCTCCACCTCACTCAGTCTATATGAGGAAAAATATCTGATATTTTCGATGAAGTCAAGACACTTATGATCATAAATCGAGAAAAGAATAACATTCATTCAAATAATAACTACTAATTAAAGACGATCTCATGGTATATACCCTATATTTGCAATCATTACTCCAAATGGATGGAGTAAAACCTCTTTTCATCTATGAATACGCCCATAAACAAAACCATTTATGGAGTAAGTGTCCTTTGACATATATTAAATGGCAACGTCATGTACCGCATTCTCTAATAACCTCATTATAGGGACCTCTTTCTGGATGCGATCCCCATTATCATTCCAATCAAACCACCTTCCTGTGAGGAAACCACTTGGAGGATATCTTCCTGAAGTGTGAACAAAGCCGGAAATCCCCGCGAAGACACTCATCGCCGAGGTGCTCACATCGGTGGCACTGTCAATGGCCTCATGTGCCAAGCGTAGCCCGAATCCGTCGTATCCCGCTCAAAGCACAAGAGTGAGCACCTCCCGAAGAGAGAGTTCCGGACAAAAGAAACTCACAAACAAATAATGCATGGTGGATTCGTTTTCTCATTCCCAACCAGGATGGGAGTGGCCCAACTTGGGTGGCTTCTTTTCCGCTTGATCTGTTTTAGCATGGCTCTGTTACACATGCCCGGAAAAGGGGGTTCCCGATGCTTGGCCTCTGGATCGCTCTCCTTCCAGTTTTGGGTGGAGCCCTTGCGGCAACGCAGGAACTCCGGTTGCCAGTCGGCATCCAGTTCACTTGTGTGGATCAGGAGGCAATTGGATATGCCACTTTCCAGAGCCACAACCAGAAAGTGTTGGTGAACCGGAAGGGGATCTTTCTCACCTATCTCCGCCGTAGAAACGAAGCCTATACCGCCCAAGAGTGGCGCTTGATGCGCAGTATCGATGGAGGCCAGACTTTTTCTGTTGTATACGATGCCACACACGCCACCAATCCACCCGTAATGGAAACGGATGCGGAAGATAATGTCTATCTGGTGCGTTCTGACTTCCTGGATGGGAATGCATATTTATTCCGTTTCCTTGCCTCCAGGGATTACCAGGAGCCCATCTTGACTCCCATTCCCGGTGGAGCCGCGGGAAAATACTGTATGTCTATCGACCCAGAACGGCGGCTTCTCTACTATTTTGCCCACAACAATACTTTCCACATCCTCAGCATGTCCGGGGAGGTTTTGTCGTCACGGACGTTAATCAAGGATGGCCCCGATGCCTGCCTGCAATACCCTCATCTCTTCCTTGACCAAGCTGGAGTCCTCCACATCGCCTGGACCTCCCTAAAGCATGGAGAATATCTCTACTGGGACATCCACTATATGGCTTCCAGGGATGGGGGAAAAACCTGGCAAGCCATGAATGGAACTCCGATTGATATCCCCGTGACGGCGGACCAAACCAGCCAGGCCGACCGGATTACATTGGATGATGAGTTCTCGATACACACTTGGCTCTCCAGCTTCCGTGTGGAGAACGGGAAGGCACATTTCCTTTACCTTGCCCAGACCAACCCGGGCCGACAACATTATGTCCGTTATGATTTGGAGAGTGGAAAACGCGACAGGGATTTTTACCCGGATTTTCATGGAGATCAGATCTCCGTAGCCGGACTCGATGGCTTCTTCGCGGGGAACCGGGCACAAATCAATGGACCTCTCTTCTGTGTCCACTCCTCGCAAGGGCGTCTGGCCTGTCTTGTATCGAATGACAAGGGGGACACATGGCATGATTATGCCCTCAGCCAAGAAACCTTCCGACCCTATGCCATCGGCGGGTGCCGGGAGGTGACTCCCGCCGGAGAGATTATCGGCACTTTTACTGACCAGCTGGCTCCAGGAACCAGCAGTGGAGGAAGGTGCCCGGTTTACTTTTTCAAAGTGGCCAGACAGGAATGAATCCCTTTTCACCTGCCTCCACACCGCACTATTGAGGTTCGCGTAATGAGCAGACTGGTGGATTTAGTGGACCCCTTCATTGGAGTCGATGGCATGGGCAATACCCTGTGTGGGCCCTACCTCCCATTCAGCCTGGTGCGTTTGGGGCCGGACACGGTCCCTCCCCAATCCACCAATGGTTACCGCAGTAACCATCCGATCCTTCACTTCAGCCACACCCATGTCAGCGGAACCGGAGGAGGAAGCCGGTATGGAAACATCGGAGTGGTTCCTTTCACAGGGATTCCCCGGTCCAACACAGGCTGTTTCGAACGTGAAGATGAAACCGCCGAACCAGGTTATTATGCAGTGACTCTCCTTCCGGGAGGTGTGCGATGCGAGTTGACGGTCACCCCCAGGGCCGGAGTCCATCGCTATACTTTTCCCCTTGGAACACAGGCGAATCTGCTGATCGATGCGGGAGCGGTCATCCAGGCGGAGGGGATGATCCCGGGTGACCGGACTGAGGATGGAACCGGATGCTCGATGGGTGGATTTGTTGAATTCATTTCCGAGAGGGAAATCGTGGGGCGTGGGGATTTCCGGGGTGGTTGGGGACACACCTTCCCTTATTCGATTTATTTCTATGCCCGCTTCGATCCACCATTCAGAAAGTGCCAGGTTGGCAATTCCCTGGGATGGATGCCCAAAACCCATGCGGATGGTCCTGGCTGTAAAGCGGTTGCTTCCTTTGGTGAGACCGCGGTGGTGACACTCCGGGTCGGCATTTCACACACTTCCATTGCTCTTGCACGCGCAAGCGTGGATCGAGAGGTGGCCGATAAAAGTTTTGACACCATCCGGGCTGAGGCTTCCTCCACCTGGGAAAAAGCATTGTCACGAATACGGGTAGAAGGAGGGACGGATGAACAACGGAAGCTCTTTTATACGCAGTTCACACGCCTGCTGTGCATGCCAAGTGACCTGGGTGTGGATGATGAATTCCCCATGTGGCAGTCTGGTGTCCGTCATTTCACTGATTTTTACACCATCTGGGATAGTGTCAGAAACGCCAACTCCCTGATCACCCTGATTGACCCGGACCTGGAGCGCGATTTTCTCAACTGTCTCCTCGATATCGCGGATCACACCGGCTGGATCCCGGATGTCTGGATTGCGGGTCATGCGGGAATGATCCAGGGAGGATGCTCTCCCGATGTTCTGTTTTGTGAAGCCGCCCTCAAAGGAATCGAGGGAATCGATTACAAACATGCCCTTGATTGCATGCGCAAAAATAATGAGGTCACATCCCCGGATCCTTATCTGTATGGACGATACCTCGAAGATTACCTGGCACTCGGATACCTGTCGACAAGGGTCAGGAAAAACTGTGTTTCACGTCACCTGGAGTATGCTTACCAGGACTGGTGTATTGGACGCCTTGCGGAGCACTTGGGACAGACTGAAATGGCCTCGCGTTACTTCGAGAGTTCGCGGAGGGTCTGGAACTTGTGGCGTGAGGACATGCGCTGCTTCGCTCCGCGCCATCCCAATGGAAAATGGGTTCAGCCCTTCGACCAGGATTCCTGTTGGCCGGATTCCTGGAATGACCCTTATTTTTATGAAGGCACCAGCCGTCAATGGTCCTTTTCGGTCCAGCATGATTTCGCGGGGTTGGTGGAACGGCATGGAGGCCATGACGCCTTTGTCAAACACTTGGACACCTTCTTTGCTGAGGACCATTACCTCTCCAAAGAGACCATGCTGCATGTCCCCTTCCTGTACCATTATGCGGGGCATCCGGCCCGGAGCTCTCAACGGGTACGGGAATGCCTTCAGCGTTATTTCCACCCCACACGCGATGGCCTGAGTGACAACGAAGATTTCGGCTGCCAGAGCGCTTTCCTGATGTTGGCCTCGATCGGATTGTATCCCATGATGGGACAGGACCTGTACCTTCTGACCGCTCCAGTTTTCGAGAGAGTGGAAATGGACCTTGGATGTAATGGAAAAAGCCTGGTGATCGAGGCCCCCGGCGCAGACCCAATGAAATGCTTTATCGCCTCCGCGACACTCAATGGACGGCCCGTGGAGCAGGCGTTTCTTTTTCATCACGAGATTACACGGGGTGCCAGGCTTCAATATAAACTTTCCAGGGATATAACGGGTTGGGGTTGTGGAGTTCCCCCTCCCTCACCCTTGAACAGGAGCCTTCCCTGACTTTTTTTTGTCCATAAAAAAAACGCTTTTGACATACAGTGAAAGTGGATATAGAGTTCTTCTTCACTGGTTGTGTGGTGGGTTCATTGTATTGCCGGGTGAAAAAGTCGGGAGGTCGCGATGCTCGGAATCAAAGATGGCTGGGTTTTTCTTGCTTACATCCTGTGTATTTTAAGTACATTGCTGTGCGTGGGATATGGGTTGGTCACCTGGAATCGTGGCGGTGAACCCATCCAGCAAGAGGATGTGAAGTGGGAGCAGGAAGAGAGTAAAGAAGAGGATTAGTCTGGAATTGTTTTTTTGCCTGTCTTGTCAGGTGTTGTGAAACATCTCCATGGTGCAAGTGAAAATTTGGGGAGGTAAGGAACATGGATCTGCTCAGCATATCGCTGGTGATTCTGTATCTGGCCGCCACGGTTTACCTGGGTTACCGGGGGTTCCGTCAAACCAAGACTGCGGCTGACTATCTCGTGGCCGGGAGGAAGGCGCATCCCCTGGTGATGGCCCTTTCCTATGGGGCCACCTTCATCAGCACCTCCGCCATTGTGGGTTTCGGCGGGGTTGCGGCCAACTTCGGCATGGGGCTGCTGTGGCTCACTTTCTTCAACATCTTCGTGGGAATCTTTGTGGCTTTTGTCTTTCTGGGGGGACGTACCCGGCGGATGGGGCATCACCTGGAGGCGCACACCTTCCCTGAACTTCTCGGGAAACGTTTCAACAGCCGTTTCCTGCATGTGTTCAGCGCTCTGATCATCTTTGTATTCATGCCGCTCTATGCCATGGCGGTGATCAAAGGCGGTTCAGAATTTATCGCCTCTGTGTTCGATGTTCACCCCAGGCTCGCACTCCATATCTTTGCCCTGATTGTCGCCGCCTATGTCATCCCAGGCGGCCTCAAGGGAGTCATGCTTACCGATGCACTCCAGGGGCTGATCATGCTGGTGGGAATGGTCATCCTGGTTGTCACCTGTTATGGCGAGCTCGGCGGAGTGGTTGCAGCACATCAGTCTCTAACCGATATGGAGGCACAGGTTCCAAAGACACTGGCGGCCATTGGTCACCAGGGATGGACCTCCATGCCGATGTTTGGCTGGTCTCCGGCAGGCCAGGAGGCCACTCATGTCTATGACCTGTGGTGGATCATGGTCAGCACCATCGTCATGGGAGTCGGCATCGGGGTGTTGGCTCAACCCCAGCTGATTGTCCGCTTCATGACCGTCAAATCGCAGCAAGCCCTCAACCGCGCGGTTATCATGGGTGGTATTTTCATCTTCTTCATGACCGGGGTTGCTTTTACTGTAGGCGCACTCTCCAACGTGTACTTCGCCAAACAGGAGGCCATCACCTGTAAGGTCCTCGAAGAAACAGTTCTCATGGATCCCGGGGCGGATGGTAACGCCAAGCTCAGCCGGGTGGCAGCGGATGCACCTGAGGAAGTCAAGGCCAGGGCAAAAGCGTTTATCAGTTACCGCCTGCCCGGTGAAACCGAGGACCTGCCGCCTCATTACCTGCTAAAAACTCCAGCCCTGAAGATTGAGAAAGGGGAGGGGGTCTTCGATGTGATCCGGCCGGGACTCATCTCCATCGCACGCAGTATCGACAACCTCACCACCATGAAAGGCAATGTGGATAAAATCATCCCCCTATATGTTGCCAGCGCCATGCCCAAGTGGTTCGGAGTCGTGTTCCTTCTGACCCTCCTGGCAGCGGCCATGAGTACTTTGTCCAGCCAGTTCCACACGATTGGCACGGCCATTGGAAGGGATGTTTATGAACAAGTGACAGGCCAGACAGGTAACTCAGTCATGATCACGCGGATTGGTGTGGTCATTGGCCTGATTGTCGCGATTATTCTGGGAACCATCCTGGGAGACAATATCATCGCGGTGGCAACCGCGATTTTCTTTGGCCTGTGCGCCGCTTCATTCCTTCCCGCCGTGGTTGGAAGCTTATTCTGGAAACGAGTGAGCCGGACCGCGGCTATCGCATCCGTGGTGTCTGGGTTCGTGGTGAGTACCTTCTGGCTGGTGTTTGTTCATGGTAAATCCGCGGCCGGAGTGGGATTGTGCATGGCCCTGTTTGGAAAACCCAACCTGGTCTCCGCCAACTGGAGTCCCACCTGGGCGGTGGTGGATCCCCTGTTCATCGCTCTACCGGTGTCGATCCTGGTTTTGATCGTCGTGGGGCTGGTCAGCAAGCCGATGGACAAGGCTTATGCGGACTACTGTTTTGGGGGAAAGAAGCCGGAATAGGATACTCATGGATTGGCGAATTCATCCGCTTTCCTGTTGATGAGCGGATGAATTCGCCCTCCTTTCTTCGTCTCATCCCACCCGGACTGCCTGCACGAGTCCATTCATGCGCGGACCCGAATGAATCAACCGGACATCCCGGAAACCAGCCTGTGTCAGGTCCTCGGTAACCTCGGCGAGTGTGTAGCAGTTTCCCCCCTCGGTGTTGACCAGCATATTGATAGCAAAGATTGCTCCCGCGGGAGGTTCGGTCCGCGAAGGTTCCAAGATATGATCACGGATCAGGATACGTCCACCAGGAACCATGGCAGCATGAATCTTGCGGTAGAGAGCGACATTCTGCTCACGGCTGTTCTGATGGATGATGGCCGAGAGCAGAGCCAGGTCATGCCCGCCAGGAAGGGCATCCTGGTAAAAATCTCCAGCTTGCAGGGTGACACGATCAAGCATCCCAGCCTTGGAGAGGGCTTCCTGAGCCATGGGGATCACCTCGGCTCGGTCAAAAAGGGTCGCGGTCATCAAAGGTTGCCTTGCGAGAAAAGCGAGGGTGTAGGTTCCAGAGGCTCCCCCCACATCCAGCAGGCGTCTCCGGTCTTCAAGATCCACCATCTCCGCGATCTCAGACGCCATTTTCCTGCCAAGGACATGCATGGCCCAGATGAAGGAGTGGGTGTTCGCGCGGGCTGCTTCCCCATCCATCTGGAGCTGAGCCTGTTGGCCGGTACGGACCACCTCGGTCAGCTGGGACCACTTGTACCACAGGTTCGCATGGTGCTGAGCCATGGGAAGCAGGGACTCCTCTGTCTGGTCCGAAAGGAATGGAACTGCTGAAGGCTCGACCCGATAGGTTTCCCCCTCCTTGATGAGCAGATCCATCGCGGCAAGGGCATCCAGGAGCATGGCAGTCGCGCGCGGGTTCGTGTTGAATTGGGTAGCGACATCTGTACTTGTGGCGGAATGCACCGCCAGGTAGGGGAACAGGTTCAGCTCCACCGCTGTCAGGAAAACACGGACTTCCCAGTAGCCACTCCCCAGCGCAAGCAACCTTTCCAGGGTCCAACCAGGCCTTGTTTTCTCAGTCATGTCAGTCCTTTCATCATTTGATCTCAATCAAAGTCACCTTCGGAAGATCATTTTCAAGAAAAGCACGGTGAAAAGCATAGATCAGCCCATCCTCACAACCTACCAGCAGATCCTTGATGCCATCCTGATCGAAGTCCAGCGCAGCAGGTGTGGTGCTGTGGCCGGCGAGGATGATGCCGAGTGGAACCAGCAGGTCGCCCTGGTATTCCATGACAGGAGAGGAATCATTGCCAGTGTTCTGGTAGTACCCTACCGAGCGGAGCGTGTCAAACTCGTAAGCGAGCAGGTCACGGTCGCCATCATTGTCCCAATCTACGATATCGAACTTTCCCCTTCCGGCACGTCCCGCAACCCCTTCGCCAAAATGGAGCGGCTGGCCTTTCCCATCCACAAAGATTCTCTGCCCCGGAGATAACACCCAATCTCCATCGCATCCTTGGATCCTCTCAAAGAGGGAGAGGTAGCCTTCATGATCCAGAGTAACCAGGTCGATGTGTCCATCCCGGTTCCAGTCCACGCTTTCCGGCTTGGTGCGCCAGACATTCACGAGCTCACCCTTCTCCGGCTGCCACCAGACCCACGCCGGCTTGGGGGGAGGCCCTTCCCACGACACCTCGATATTCCGGGGGGAAGACAGCATCGGAGACTCTTTAGTTCCAATGTTCCGATACCAACGGTTGCGCCCCCAGACATCGCTCAGCAGCAGGTCGAGAAGGCCATCGCCATCCCAGTCACACACCTCGGTGTTGGTGTACCCATAGCGGGCTTCTTCGGGGCCCTGGATCGATCCATTGGGGCCAGCCTGGATATGAATGGGCAGGTGAGTGGGGGATGTCCTCCCCCAATGGAACGGCCGGGTCCGTTTTGAGGAAGGAGATTGTCCCTCAGCACTACTCTCAAAAACGAGGACTTCCCCATACGAGTTCCCGGAAATGAGATCGAGGATTCCATCGCCATTCCAGTCGCACAGGGTGGGGGTAGAGAGGCAACCGGCATCAAGCAACGGTGCTTGACCCGGGAGGATGACCGGATCTTTGAGACCCTCTTGGTCCCTGTTTTCCACCAGCATCGCGAAACCATTTTCCTGCCCCAGGATCAGGTCGAAATCTCCATCGCCATCCCAGTCCACCGGGGCAGGACGTATATAGATCCCCTCGGATGCTTCACCGGGAGAGAGAGTCAACCTTCCCTTCCCCACCGCTAAGAGATCCGGGCAGGAAAACAGATACATCCAGAACACACCGCCACAGAGCAGTTCGTGTAATCCATCCCTGTTCCAGTCCACCCTACACGGGAAAATGGATCCATGAACACCCAGCAGATCCTTTCCCTTGGGAAGCAAAGGTACCCCTTTATCAAACTTGGGGAATGTCGGATCTCCGATATTGCGTTGGAAGAGAAGCCGTCCTTCGGTCCTGCCCCCTTTCCAGATTCCTTCCGGAGTGTAGGGAGCCTCACGGCTGGGATTCCAGGTGTCCTTTGGGGGACGGTACCCACTACTGTCACTCTGTCCCGTCAGGACATCGAGCAGGCCATCCTTGTCCCAATCCGTAAAACAGTGAGCCCCTCCCTCAAGACCCTCAATATCAGATGGTTCCTCAAAGAGAAAACTGCCCCTCGGGCCAACTCCCAAAAGGACCTTCCGCCCAACAACCAGGTCGAGTTTTCCATCCCGGTTCCAATCGATTACCGAAACTTGGCCTGTCTCCTCCGAAAGCCGTTCAGGAGAGGAGAGAATCCCGGGAGTCTGAGGGCCCAGGTTTTCATAATAATAAATCCCTCTCAAAGTGCTGGCCTCAGCGGGGCCGGACTGAGAGGAAAACAGGTCGGCATCTCCATCCCCATCCCAATCCACCGCCTCATAGGTTGAGTTGTAACTGGCGGTCATCCAGCCGGTAGCGGAACGTGAGCCGAATGCGAGTGGTTCGCCACAACCCACCATGGGCAATTCATCCGGATATTGATAGGTTTGTCTGGAGTCAAGACTATCGTAAGTTAGAACATACTCGATTGGTCCAGTCCCCTCCTTGATCCAGGCCACCCAGACCAACCGGGGAGGGATGCCCTCGGTCTTGAGGCGGATAGGAACGTTCTCCTCTTGTCCTTTTTCAGCTCGGTAGAGGCGGATTGAGCGAGGGTCGATATTGGCTGGAAGGTCACTGCCATTCAGGACCACCGGAGCGGCGATCCAGTCGGTTCTTTGGGGTAAAATACGAAGGTTCAATATATTAGGGGAAGGATCAGCCCTCCCACCGTCTGGCCATAGCAAGGTGAGAGAAAAGATAAAAACGCTCAAATTATGAAGACTTCTTGATGAAACGAAAGTATAATAACAAACCGCCACCGTATTCCAGAATGGATTTTTTGGAACAAAGTGTCTCATCTGTAAAATACAAACCTGTCCAAAGGAATCTTGTAAACCATGAGATCACACGTCCATTTGCCGGTTATCGCTTTGGCTCTATTCATGCCCATCACCCTTCTTGCACAACCGATACCCGTGGGGCAATGGGACTTTAACAATCCAGGCAACTTAACTGTAGCCACCCTGGGATCCAACCTGTCGTTGCATGGAAGTCATCAGGCAGTCTCAGGAATCAATCCCGGTGATGGGGCAGCCATGATTGGAGCCGGGAGTTATTACATATGCGCACATGGCATCCCCGCCAACGGCGGTGGGGCCTATGTGAACCAATGGTCATTGCTGGTCGACTTCATGGTTCCCTCGCTTGGCCCCTGGTATTGTTTTTACCAGACAAACACCTCGAACGCCAATGATGGCGAATGCTTTGTCAGGCCGGGAACCGGGCAGATCGGTGTCGGTCAGACAGGCTATTCATCCATCGGAATCCAGATAAACACCTGGTACCGGATGGTGATCTCGATCAACAACAACACAAATGTCTGCAACATTTACCTGGATGGTGTCCAGATCCTGCAGGGTGGAACAGATGGAGTTGATGGAAGGTTCTCACTCAATCCCGCCGTGCTTTTGTTTGCCGACGAAAACGGGGAGGATGCAGCCATCACGGTCTCCACAGTGGCAATCTACAATTATTCCCTATCCAGTGCGGAAGCGGCTATCCTGGGGAATGCGCTTCCACTGGACCCCAACAATCATCCTCCATCGGTCGTGTCCCAGCCTGCAGGTTCTCCAACGGCTGAGGCTGGAGTTGCGTCCTCTTACACTTTTAAGGCCACTGACGAAGACAACGATACGGTGAGTTACTTCATTCAATGGGGAGATGGCAGTACCACAGGCTGGTCTGTCTGGACACCTGTCCTGGACCCATTCACCACTTCTCATACTTACGAATGCCAGGGAACCTACGAAATTTCCGCCTTGGTCAAAGACGAGCATGGGGCCGTTTCGGCAGTCACCTCTATCCAATCGGTCACAGTCAGTGGGGCCTGTACCCCTGACTTCCTGGCCGAACCATTCCTGCAGAATCTGAAACCAGACGGGATCACCATCATGTGGGAACTCACCCAGCCCATTCCCTGTACGGTAGAATATGGACTGACTGAAAGTTATGGGAGCAGCGTGGCGGCATCAGGGGAAGACTCGGGCTACTCCTCCTCCATTTACAAAGCGATCCTCACCGGACTCGAACCATTCACCACCTACCATTACCGAGTGGCTGTCTCGGGTTCCTTCACGGAAGACCGTGTTTTCCGGACCGGAACCGATGACCCCATCGACTTCGCCTTCAGCGTCTGGTCAGACAGCCAGGGAACCAATCACGGAACTTATCCTGAAGATCCCTATGAGCCGACCAAGGCCATGATGCGTCACATGCGCGATGACCCTGAGATCCATTTCGGCACCACCTGCGGAGACCTCGCTGAGAATGGCAGCAGTTATTCCCAGGCTCACGAATACTACATCGACAGGGTGGGGAAATATCTTGGACAGACCAAGGCCTGGTTTTCCGCATGGGGCAACCACGAGCCTGGACGAAGCGCGGTGCTGCGTAAATTCGCCGACATGCCAAGCAAGGACCGGACCGATCTGATCAATGGACTACCCCCAACCGCGGGATGGGGAAGCTATTCATTCAACTACGCGGGCTGTCATTTCATCATGATCGATGATGACACCAGAAACTACGATGTCATGAACTGGGTCGAGGGAGATCTTCAATCCGAGGCCAACCGCAATGCCCGTTTCACTTTTGTCTTTGTCCACAGACCACCCTACTGCGAGGTATGGATTGATGGTGACTCCTTTTACAGGAGTAACCTGGTTCCTTTGATGGAGAATCCGGTGATGAAGGCCCAGGCCGAAGCCCTGATCGGCGAAGAGGCAGCGGGAGCCAAACTCAGCAAGCTGATGGAGGCGCACAAAGTGACCGCCTGTTTCAGCGGGCATATGCATGGGTATGAGCGCGGACTTCAAAACGGGGTTTATTACTGTGTCACCGGTGGCGGGAGCTGGCTCGATACTCCCGAACCACTCGTCCATGACTGGCCTCACATGACGGTGGGTGGTTATCACCCACTCGCCATCGATGTTTCCCCCCTGGGCCTGGGGGGAGAATATGGAATGATCAATGAGTATGTGAAGCTCAAGATCACAGGCAACTCCTGGCTGGCCAGCGGTGTCAGTTTCCGTCCCAATGGACAATTCTATGGGATCATCGATGAGTTCGGTGGCACTGGACCGGTGATGCCAACAGCGACACCGACAGCCACGCTTCAGCCCACTGCGACCGCCACCTTGCAGCCCACGGCAACCCCTACCGAGGCTGTTTCCACGGTTGAGGAGTGGCGTCTGCAGCCCTGAATTGGGTAAACCATTGGTTCGAAGCCCGGATTTCGCTACCCTTGCGTGATTGAAGAAGCCTGATGCCGAGAACGATCAGGGTCTTTCCATCGACCATGGCAACCCCAGACCAACCGATTCCAGATTCAACTTTGCCCGTCATCGAGGTAAAGGATGTTTCCTTCTCCTATGGCGGTCCTTATGTCCTTGAGGATGTCAATTTATGCCTTCACCAGGGGGATTTCGCTTCCTTGATCGGTCCGAATGGCGGCGGGAAAACAACCCTCCTCAAGATCATTCTGGGTCTTCTCAAACCAGCCAAGGGAAGTGTCCGTGTTCTGGGAGGTTCTCCGGAGGAATCGCGGAGGCGTATCGGATACATCCCACAAAAAGCCCAATTTGATCCCCAGTTTCCAGTGAGTGTGTTTGAGGTTGCACTCATGGGACGTCTGGGGGTGGGGCAATCCATCGGCCTTTATAGCAAATCCGACCGGGAACGTTCATTGAAGGCCCTGGATGAAGTGGGACTCGCGGACCTTCGAAACCGCGCATTCTCAGCACTCTCCGGAGGACAACAACAACGTGTCCTCATCGCTCGTGCCCTTTCCAGCGACCCGGAGATGCTTTTACTGGATGAGCCTACTGCCAACCTCGATGTGCATATGGAGGAGGCATTCTATGATCTCCTGGTCACCCTGAATCGACGGATGACCATTGTGCTTGTGTCACACGATCTGGGGGTGGTCTCGCGCCTGGTCAGGACGGTGGTGTGTGTCAAGCAGAAAGTCATGGTCCACCCCACCACGAATCTGACAGGAGACATGATCCAGGACATGTACGGTGGTGAAATCCGCATTGTCCGTCATGACATTGAGTGTCTTCATGAACCGGGTCACTCCCACGGATCGGGGCACTGATATGGAATTCCTTTCGGCTTTGGCGCAACACGAGTTCCTCAGGAATGCTTTAACAACAGGTCTCCTGGCCGCAGTGGCTTGCGGGGTGGTTGGAAGCTATGTGGTGGTTCGAAGGATCTCCTATATCGCGGGGAGCATCGCGCATTGTGTACTGGGGGGAATGGGGGCCGCACGGTATGTTTCCGTGGTGCATGGCTGGGAATGGTGTCATCCACTCTATGGGGCATTGGCATCGGCTCTCCTGGCCGCCCTCGTGATCGGATGGGTCAGCCTGCGTTTCAGTCAACGTGAGGACACTGTTATCGGCGCCGTGTGGGCCCTGGGGATGGCGGTGGGAATCCTCTTTATTTATGAAACTCCCGGATACAACGAGGACTTGATGAGTTACCTTTTCGGAAACATCCTGCTGGTGTCAGCCCGTGAGATGTGGCTGTTGGCGGGGCTCGATATCTTGGTGGTCACTCTGGGATTATTGTTTCACAAACCCCTGCTTGCGGTCTGTTTTGATGAAGAGCATGCCCGTTTACGCGGAATCCCGGTTGAAACCTTTTACTTGCTTTTGCTTTGCCTGACAGCACTTACCGTGGTGGTTCTGGTATCGGTGGTCGGGATTGTCCTGGTGATTGCCTTATTGACCCTTCCAGCGGCTGCCGCCAGTCAGTTCTCACGAACGCTGTGGTGGATGATGGCGGGAGCGGTGGTCATCAGCATGGGTGTGACCACGCTGGGAATTGCCTTGAGTTTTTCACCAAACCTTCCCACTGGGGCGACCATTATCATCCTGTCCTGTGTGGTCTATCTCTTGGCGACACTTGGGCGCCGCCTGATTCAACACTGAGAAAGTTCTTTCACGCTCATGGAGAGTTGGTGGTTTCAGTCGCTTACTCACATTCCAACGGCGAATGAATTCGCCACTCCAACATGTAAGAATGGACCTTTACAAGACTTAGGCTTCTGGTATCTTTAGTGATTGGGGAGGACGAGCAGGGAACTCGTCCAGAAGGGGGGAGAACCTCATGAGCGGCCGAGCTCTATCTTCCAGTAGTAAACTGCTGTTTCTTGCCTGTTTACTGCTATCAATTGATATCTGTCTGCGTTGGTTTGGAACAGTTCCTGTGGAAGCCACGCGCATCTCCGGGCGGGAAACAGATGCAGCATTCCAGAGTCTTTCCTCCGCCAACTATTCCCTTGCGCAGGCAAGCCAGGGACTTGCTTCCAGTATCGACCGCCTCAGTGTTGCCCTGCATTCCATGGAGCTCGACAAATGGGTGAAATCGGAGGGAGAGATGGCCAGGGCTCAAGCCGCTTTGGCGAAATCCTCCGAAGAATTAGCGAAGGTTTTGTCTTCTGTTGCTGATGTGATGAAAGCCAATGACAGGGGTGCTCCGGATTCCGGGGCTGTGGGTGAAGAACCAGCAGCGACTGGGGAAGGGATTTCCACCAACCGTTAATAGCGGGTGGACTTTCGAACCTGGTGCTGTGGGTTCGCAATCGTTGGAAAGGGTAGGTTCCTGTCATGGCCATCGTGATGCGGTTGTTGGTTGTATTTGTTGTTGTGAGTGTGTTAACACTGGGATTGCCTGGCTTTGATTCACCGGCACAGGCAGGCTTGTTTTCCTGGTTTCAGGCAATCTGGCCCAAACAACCAGGACCGGAGGATCCCCATCTGTATCCGGAAGGTTCTCTCCTTTATGACATCTGGACCTGTAAAGGAGAAACTGATATCGGGTGGATTGGAGTCACCAATCATTTTACCGACCGTGATCCTTACGTGGTCGTGGTGATCCGGTCCGAATTCCCCGAGCAGGACCAGCTTCCTTTAATACTTTCTGTGGAATTGCATGCGCCAAGGCATGGAATGATCATTGCCTCGGATCGTGTGGACCTGAAAAGGGAGCAGGATATCGGTTTCTTCTACCACCCCGAAGATATGGCCCGGATTGGCGGCTGGGGTGAATACAAGGCGGTTGTTTGTGTGGATGGGATGCCGCGTGATGAGATCATCTTCCACCTGGACCGCGAGGAAGATCTCTTGAAGAAGAAAGAAGAGGAAGCACAGAAGAAGCTGGCGGAAGCCGCACTTCGTGGAGCAAGTGGATCGTTGGAAGCCAAGGCACTGCTGGGTGATCCGGATTCCAATCCTGAAGGAAATGACCAGGTTTCCCAGAATCTGCCGGAACCGCCCATGAACTCACCTCAAATCGAGGTACGCAATCCCGAAGATTGGTACCGGACCCGTTATGAAAACGAACAAGGGAAAATCATCATGTTTCCCAAGAAAGCGCGACGCACCTGGCAGGAAAATGTCAATCGGGATCTCCGTCACCGGATTCAGTATTACATCTTTTTGTGAGGGAGAGCGGGGCCAGATCCGCCAGATAGATGATATCAACCTGAGGTGGGGCAAGCCCCACCCTGCAAGACCCGGAGTGGCAAACTTGTTCGCTCTGGATCCTGCCTTTGCGAACGAATTCGCTACTGCCTCGAAAATAGAACGCCAGTGATTATGGAACTCGCCAGAAACCGCTCATTCAGCTCGCCCACGAGTTGTACTCGTGGGCGGAACCCTTCTGGCGAAGTTGCACTTCGCCGGGGGTCGTGACAGCTTTGAGCCACGTGGGAGTACAACTCCCACAGAAGGTTTCGGCACCGGAGTTTAACTCCGGTGCCAGCTGATTGGGCTCATTTTCATGCTTTGTGGGTGTCGTAAAGCGACATGATTACTCCAGGCACGAATCCCAAGCCTTCTCCAGTTCTTTGCGTTCAATCCCACTCACTGTTTCGACACGCCCCAGGGCAACCGGCAGAACCATCCGGATGCTTCCCCCGCGAGTTTTCTTATCAGAGAGCATCAGGTTCCAGATCCGTTCCGGATCACATACCGGAGGAGAGACGGGAAGACCGGTTTTCCGGAGAAGATCCCTGAGCCGTTGCTGAACAGAACCATCCACCAGCCCAAGCTGTTGGGCAAGCGCGGATTCCACTACCATCCCGATGGAGACTGCCTCTCCGTGCAGCAGGTGGCCATATTCTGTCGCTGCCTCGATGGCATGTCCCACCGTGTGACCATAATTGAGGATCTCACGCAGACCGCTTTCCCGCTCATCTTTGGAGACCACCTCGGCTTTGATCTCGCAACAACGTCGAATGACTTTGATTCTCTCATTTTCATCACCCGCCATGAGAGCCTCTGCTCTTGCCTCCAAACCGGTGAAGAAATCAGAGTCCCAGATGACTCCATATTTGATCACCTCGGCCATACCGGCACGAATCTCACGCACAGGGAGAGTTTTCAGGGTATCCACTGAGATCACCACAAGCGAGGGTTGATGGAATGCGCCGACGAGGTTCTTGCCTTGCGGCATATCCACTCCAGTCTTGCCGCCCACGCTGCTGTCCACCATCGCCAGCAGGGTGGTGGGAACCTGAACAAGCGGAAGACCTCTCAGCAGGGTTGCCGCTACAAAGCCAGCGGTATCTCCCACAACCCCCCCTCCTAATGCGACTATGGGAGTCTTCCGGTCACAACCCGTATCCAGGATCTCCGAGTAGAGCTTCTGTACCGTGGAGAGGTTCTTGTGCTTTTCACCTGAGGGCATCCGGTGATATGTGGTCTGCCAGGTCCCGGATTTGAAAACTTCTTTCACTGGAGGTTCATAGAGTGCACCTACTACCTCATCAGTGATAACAATGATGCGGCTTGGATGAAAAAGAGCTTCAATCTTTTCCGCCAGGTGCCTCCAAAGAGATTGACCGATCTCGATCGGGTAGGCGCGGTCTCCCAAGTCAACAAAGATCGTGCCGGGTTGTGGATTCATCAGCATCTCCAGTTTTTTTCAAAAACGAAGTAATCACCGAATTCCATTCTTGGGGAAACCGGGTCTTATTCCAGTCCAGCTTCAATGATCTCCAGTGCTCTTCCCATCTCTTCGATGGAAACAGTGAGTGGAGGAGTCAGAGTCAGGATGCTCCCCATGGTGAGCTTGAAGCTGAGTCCCTTTGAAAGGCAGTGGTAAAGGACCGCCTCCGCCTCATCCGTGGCCTTCTCTCTGGTAATCCGGTCACGAACCAGTTCAATTCCAAGCAAGAGACCGATACCGCGGACATCGCCAATCAGGGGGAAGCGCTGTTTCATCGCTTCCATCCGTTGGAGCGCGAAGGTTCCCACAACGCGTGCATTCCTGAGCAGGTGTTCCTCCTCGATGACCTCCAGGGTGGCCAACGCCGCGGCACAACCGACCGGGCTTTTTTCATGGGTGTAATGTCCCAGCGCACGGTCTTCCATCACATTCAATCCCTCACGTGCGATGAGGGCCGCCATCGGCATGATTCCCCCACCCAGTCCTTTGCCGATCACCAGCATGTCGGGCAGGACATCAAAGTGCTCACAGGCAAACATCCTGCCGGTACGTCCCAAGCAGATCGGGATTTCATCCAGTATCAGGAGGGTTCCATGCCTGTCACAAGCGGCGCGGACTTTCTTCCAGTAATCTGGCGGCGGAACAAAGGGGGTGCAGCGGATAGTCTCAGCAATTACGGCCGCTACATCGCCTTCTTTCTCCAGGACATATTCAATGTAGTCCGCGCATTTGAGATTGCACTCACCTTCGCATCCCCAGAGGCAACGGTAGGCATCTGGCGGAGGGACATGTTCTGTTCCCGGTAATAACGGGCCGATACGGCCGCGAAAAATCTCCTCACCCCCCACCGAGATGGCATCCAGGGAAGCTCCATGAAAGGAGTCCCACATCGAGATGGTCTTGTATCTTCCTGTTGCAGCCCTGGCGAGCTTCAGCGCCATGCCGATGGCGGAGGTACCCCCCGGCGCGAAGAGCACCCTGTTAAGATCACCCGGTGCAAGAGCAGCAAGTTTCTCGGCCAATAGAATGGCAGGTCTGTTGGTGTAGCGGCGCGGGCAGAAACAGAGTTCATCGATCTGTTTCCGGATGGCTTCCACCACACGGGGATGTCCATACCCCACCTGGTGGACATTGTTGCCATGAAAATCCATGATCCGCCTTCCCTCGGAATCCACCAGGTAGATCCCCTCGGCCCTCTCAATCAGATTCAGGCAGGGAGTTGAGAGAGACTGGTGCAGAAATGCCCTGGAATCACGTTCAAGCCAGGCACGGGTCTCCATGCCAATCTGGGATTCCTCCCAGGCGCGTCTCCGGGGAGAGATGTTGATGTCTCCCTCGGAGCGCAGATGTGAGAGATCGGTGCCTGGATCGATCATTTTTTCTAAACGTTGGAGATCTGCCAGAGCTGGAAGTAGGGGAGGTAAGCTGCGAGAGCGAGGATCAGTACCAATCCACCGACCGCCAAGATGAGAAGGGCCTCCTGGATCTGGGTGAAGATTTCAATGGCGGAATCCACCTCCTCGGTAAAAGCCTGAGCAGTCTTCTCCAGGGCACTGTCCAGGGTTCCGGATTCATCCCCAACCGCCAGCATGTCGATCATCAGCTGCGGATACAGACCACTCTCTTCGAGTGGCTTCACAAGGCTCCCTCCCTCCTCCACTACCCTGGCGGTGTGTTTGAAGGATTCCGAGATATAATAATTCGGTTGAGTCTGGGCGATGATCTTCAGAGTGGGAATGATCGAAATGCCGCAGTGCACCAGAGTTGAAAACATGCTGGCCACACGGGCGGAAGCAATCCGCGCGCCGAGATAATTTCCAAGCAATGGAGATTTTAACTTCATAAAATCCTCAACCATCTTTCCCAGCCTGGTCCGGCGGAACAGGACCATGGCAAGGAACAGGATGAAGGCGACCAGCAGGATGGAATGCCAGTTACGCAACCCAAACTGGCCGATAGCATCCACCGCAAGAGTCAAGGGAGGCAACGTGATGCGCGGATTGGTCTTGAGTGGCTCGAGAATGTTTGGGAACACAAAAACCACCAGGATAATCAGCACTGCAAGCAAAACAGTGACTGCCAAAAGGGGATAAACCGAGGCGGCCACCACCTTGCGGCGCAGACGGATCGCCTTTTCCAGGTAGACTGAGAGACGCCGTGCCGACTCATCCAGGACACCCCCGGTCTCCCCCACCTTGATGATTCCTACCATCATCTCATCAAAGACCGCCGGATGCGCGGCCATCGCTGCGGCAACCGTGTTACCATTTTCTACGTTGGAGAGAATCTCTGTTATGATCCTGCGCAATTTTGGATGGCTGACCCGCCCGGAAAGGATTTTCAGTACCCGCAGGAGAGGAATGCCTGCATCCAGCATGATCGACATCTGACGAAAAAACATGGCTACATGGACCTTGGAGACATGATGCCTCGCCCAGAAGTAAATCGAAATGGGTATTACCGAGATGGCTGATGCAACCAGAATCACAGACCCCAAAAAGTAGAGAAACATGTAAACACACCCCTCAAGGTAGATCCAGATTTCTTATCAGTCTTCCTGAAGTACCACCACACGTGAGACTTCATCAAAGCTCGTTAGACCCGCAAAAATTTTGTTCCTGGCGGAGGTATCGAGAAGAACCATCCCCTCATCGATGCCGATCCGGGTCAGTTCCTTCTCATCCTCTCCGCGGATGATCGCCTCCTGGACTTTTTCGGTAACCGTGAAAATTTCAAAGACACCGGTACGTCCGCGGTACCCGGTACCGAAACATGCCGCACACCCCTTGGCTTCCCAAACCTTCTGACCATCACTCAGAGCAAGGAGTCTCTTAGCCAACGGACGTGGAGTAACTTCCACTTTGCACTCCGGACAGAGCAATCTGACCAGCCGCTGGGCTATGACAGCAACCAGGGAAGTGGCGATCTGGAAACGTGGAACCCCCAGGTATTGCAACGCGGTGAGTGCGCTGACGGCATTGTTGGTGTGCATGGAGCTGAACAGAAGGTGGCCTGTGTTGGCCGCGCGCACTGCGGTAGAAGCGGTTTCCGGATCCCGGATCTCGCCTACCAGCAGGATATTGGCATCCTGACGCAGGATCGAGCGTAAGCCCGCGGCGAAGGTAATACCGATCTTGGGATCGACCTGCACCTGGCTGATCCCTGGAAGCTGGTATTCGATGGGGTCCTCCAGGGTCACTATATTCTTGGTTTGCTGGTTGATTTCCGATATCGCGGTATAAAGGGTTGTCGTTTTCCCGGAACCAATCGGACCGGTGACCAGAATCATCCCATGCGGCCGGTGGATCAGTTCTCTGAACACCTTCAGGTTTTCTTCTTCCAATCCCAGGTAACCCAGCCCCCGCAAGACCACCGATTCATCATGCAGACGAAGGACAATTTTCTCCCCCAGATTGGTGGGGAGGGTGGCGGCACGCAGGTCATGCCGGCGTTGTTCATGCTCGTAGGAGATATGCCCATCTTGTGGACGCCGGCGTTCTGTAAGGTCCATGCCTGCCAAGACCTTGATACGCGAGACAGTGGGAATCCCCATTTCCCTCGGGATCGTCATGATGTCATAGAGCATTCCATCGATCCGGTAGCGGATCCGCAGGCCTTTTTGCGAGGGCTCGACATGGATATCGGTGGCGTGGGTATGAAGGGCGCCCTCGATGATCTTGTTCACCATTTTCACAGCAGAATCGCTTTCCAGGAGTTCACGGAAGGAGTCTTCATCTGGCTGGATGGCCCTGATCCGGTCGGTAGCGGGATTTGGAACAACAACAAACTCATCGAGCCGTTGCAAAAGGTCTCTCCGGTCGGCCAGATAAGGGACCACCTCGAGGTTGGTCATCATCTCCACTTTCTTGATGGCCGAATGGTTCCTGGGATCACTCATCGCCAGGTAGAGCTTTTTCCCCTTGCGTTTGAAGGGCAGCAGGTCATGTGTCCGCATCAGATTATCTGGGACCTGGTGAACTGTCTGGAACTCAATGGGGAGATCCTTCAGCAGAATTCCATCGATTCCGAAATGGTGCTTATAGATTTCACAGACCTTTTCGAAAGACAGAAAACCAAGCGCCAGCATGGCCTGGGTGAAGCGTGTCCCCTCGGCTTTCGCATAGGCCTCGGCTTCGGCGTATTGCTCAGGCGTCAGCAACTTCTCTTTCATGACGATCCTGCGCACCGACGGTCCTCGTTCAGTTCTTTCCTCGATTTCGCGTTTGAGTTCCTCGGCCAGCTCGTTCAACGATTCCGGGGGAATAATCCGGTGATTGACCAGGAGTGTGGCGATGGGAGTCCTCGTTTCCGCCATCTCGTTCAGGAGCTCCTCCCAGCGTTCATGTGTCACGAGTCCTTTGTCGATGAGCAGGTGTTCCAGGTACTGCCCTTGTTCCAGAATCTGTTCCAGGTATTCAGTACCATCCTTGGCTTTCTCTTTTTCGCTTGTGAAAGGCCGGGTCAGGTCAAGGGTCATCAACTCCATCAGGGTTGAGAGAGAAGGCCCGGAGGAGAGGATTTCATGGAGGCTTTTTTTGCTGGGAGAGAAAAGCATGGCAGTAGAACCTCAATAGTAAGGCTGGTTTCTTTCGAGTCCCGGCCATGATGCCCAAACTCGAGGTTGTCCGGAATCAGTCATGAGAAAATACCAGGTCGCCTCAGCTGTGGAATTGAGGGTGGGTGATGCAGCCACCGCACAATACAAACGGACCGGTTCGTCTGTTTCACGGGTTATGGGGCTGACCGGACCCGATACCTCCAAAAGCTTTTCGATCAATGGCAGGGGAGGATCATGGACAGTCACCTGAACCCGTGTTCCGTAATACTCAAACCGGGTCAATGCATCGGAAGGATTCAACACGGCACGGTGGACTGCCCCATAACACGCCCAATCCGCCTGGACTTTGCCTGCCGCACGCCGGCTGGTCTCCAGGCTCTCCCGAAGTGTCCTTTCGGTGATGGTCAGTCCAAGGGTCACCACCATCATGATTCCCAGAGCCAGCAGGAGGGCATATCCCTGTTGATTTGCCGAATTAGACCGGCTGGTGCATACCCTCATGGCACTGTACCTCCCACGAGCAACATCTCCCGCAGGATGGGATGGTCCGGGTAACGCTGGTCGAGGAACTTCCATTCCATCCAGGTATGAATTTGAGTCGGAGAGGAGACTTCCCGGGTTGCGCTCAAAAGGAGGAGTTCAGTTGGCTCCAGGCCAAAAAGGATGGTTTGTGTGCCCGCGGTAACTCCTTCCGAGCCTGCAAGAGGCTCAACTTTGCGAACCAGATTCCATTCCTGATTGCCTGACAGTCCATATTGCAATTGGTAGGTCACATGTCCCAGATCCACTGTCTGAGTGTCTCCCTGGAGAAGGATATCCGCTGTGACCAGATTCGTTTCAACGGGGGGGCCGGTGATGGAACCGATCTCAGTGGA
>CAYZUX010000003.1:0-83906 GCA_964481775.1 uncultured bacterium
GCTCGTGTCTGGAGCCCTTTCCGTGAGATTGCTCAACATCTTTCGCAAAATGTTGAACCAAACGATGTTGTCATTGTACACTCAATTCCCTCGGGAGTACTCTCATTCGCATATTATGCAAGCCCAGATTTGGAAATTGCTGCATGGGTGGAACAACTTGGTCAGCGCCGGGAAGAAGACCTCGACCGGATTATGCAATGCAAACGCCGGGTGTACCTGGTACGTGCACACGAGGTGTGGGCCGATGCATCTGTGGAGGACTGGCTTCGGAGGTCAACACAGTTCATATCTGAATCCAGGCGGGGGGGGACAGTTACGACCGAATTCGAAGTCCCAGTAGAGCTGAGCCAGTTGTCGAAAGATCAGCCGGACGGCTTGATTCGACCGTAGATGCGCACCCTTCCCAAAGAGTCTTCATAAACAATTCGCCAACGATCAAAAGCACTCTGCACAGCAGGCTCAGCATAGCGCTCACCCACATCGAGGAACTTGAGCTTATCGATGATGACATAATCCACTGGAACACCATCGAGGAGATCCAGACAACGATTTCGATCAGGTTCGAAGGGAGGCATGACGGCAGTCCTTCCCGTTCGCAGATAGAGGAGGTGGGGACTTGTGGATGCAATGATCGAATCCGGTCTTGAATGGTTACCGATCCACTCCATCGAGTCCCATAGTCCCTGCCAAGATGAATCGAAATCGAAATAGCGAACCTTGTGTTCAGGGCCGTTCCTATCCCGCTCCAAGACATATGAGTGTTCCAATGTATAGGTCATAGCGGCTGTAAAGGCCTGTATGATTCCGATGATGGTGAGACCAAAGATTATCAGTTTCTCAGACCTTGGAAGATCAACTTTTATGAAGATCATTTTCATTCTATTGATCAGGAGCGTGGTTCCATGAACCAAGGCCAATACAAGTAATGGTGCGAGTGGTAGAAGATACCTTAAGTTCTGTCGTGGCCAGCAGGTAGTAGTAAGCAATCCCACAGAGAGAAGGAGATAAAGGCCGGGGAGTCGCTCCCGTCCACTTGCTAAGGGTATGCTACCAATCAAGACCAACCCTCCAATGGCTAATGGTATAAGAATAAAAAACGGCTCAAGCAGTTTCCACAGGAACCAGCCAATCGATTCCCCTGTAAGAACACGTACCTTGATCAGATTCCATTTCCATGCACGTAGTGGGAGTGATGCTCCCTCACCCAACGTAAGTGGAAGGAATTGCACATTATACACAGCTCGTTTCATTGCTTCTTTCAGATCAAGCATTCCATTCTCGGGACGGAAAGGGTCTACGAGAGAGAGGTTCTCGGCATACGTAACGTTGTTATACAGATATGGGGCACGCTGGTACTCATAGGCGGGTGTTCGAAATTCGTCTGACGCTTTCACTCTCTCAACGTAGATCTGCCAGGCAATGACTGGAATCGCGGCAATAGCACCTCGAAGCAAGACGGCACGGAAACGCCGTTCAAGCAGCGCATCCAGCACCCATGCCGCGAGCAACGCCAAACCACTTGTCCGCGTGAGATAAGCCGCCGCGGCCATGACCCCGCAGCTCAGATTGCTCCACCTCATGCGCATTCCGGCACAGAGCAGAAAACCCATAGTCAGAGCGGTGTACGGGATTTCTGTGAAGCACAAGTCCGCCAGGTAATACGAGTACGAGTTCAACGCCGTCAGCAGACCCACCAGGAAGGCTATTCCGGTTCCCACGAACCGGCGTGCCAGCGCGTAGGCCAAGAGGACGAGGACGAGATACAGGACATGGTAAGTGATCCTGAGTGCCTGTCCGACGACAAACGGGTCATCAGAATCAAGTAGAAGCTGGGTGAGTGCGATGAACGCTGGCAGGAGCGGTGGATACTGGACCGCCTCGATTGCTCCCGGCTCATTCAGGAGACGGTATCCGTCGCCTTGGGCGAGGGATGTTCCGAGAATGTAGTAGACACTGCCATCATAACGCAGGTCGATCGGGCCTCTGATCTTGGGAAGAGACAAAACCAGGACTACAGCGATGAGGATGATGACAGCAAGCCAGTCTCCATACCTGGCCAGAACCCCAAAAGTCTTTCCCTCCGGCAATCGCAACAAACCAATCCCCCCAGGATCCTCTCTGCCCCCGGTAACCGGCACAGGGGCAGAAATATCATATCGAGTGAATGAGCCTGAGTTTATTCACTCATAGGAATGGATAGAAGGGGTTATTTCCTCTCATTGGGCAAGCACCCGATTCCAATAGCGCGCAAGATCAAACATCATCCGGTCTTCTGCCTGGTTGCTTTGTATCCGTTCCATCCACTCCAGCAAGTCCCGTGTGTCAACTTTTCCATCCCCGGTCGGTGGAGGCCAGATGTCATAGTTGGTGGGGGGGACAGAAGTCAGAGTGGCAGTGGGAACCGGGGTGAAGGTCCGTGTCGGTGCTTGAGTCATGGTCGGGGTTGGTGTCACCAAGGTAGTCGGAGTCGGGGTCTGGGTGGTGGTGCCAACAAAATAAATGCCTTCGACAGTCTGCATAACGGCCTGTTCGGTCCCATCCATACGGGCAATGACCGGGGCGGATAGAATCAGATGGGACTCGCCATCCTGGCTTGCCATCACTGTTACCGAAGCGAGTTTCACAGTACCACTCGGACCAGTCCCTGCACCAGAGAGCCATCCACCGATTCGATAACCACCATTGCCATACGCAACAGGACCAAGCGGATGCAGGTCCGTGGCAGCGTTATCCAGTTCGTTGTTTTGTGTGGGTGCTCCATTCCAGTTGAGTGCATTTCCTGTCAGCTTGGATCCAAATTCAAAACCTCCCATGTTGTCGAGTCCCTCGGCCACAATATCGATCTTGAGTGTTCCACCCGCAGGAATCACAGCACGATCGGGCACCGGACGGATTTTGACACCGATCCGCCTGGGTGTGGGGGTACATTCGGGACAATTCTCCGCGCCAGGAAATTCAAGAGCCCATCGATCCGTCAGTTTCTGGGTATCCTGGGAGTCAATGACATCATCTCCATCCAGGTCTTTCCGCTCATCGAATGATGCTGTTCCCCTGATATCACCCTCTGAGGACCTTACGAATCCAATGTCAGCTACGTCCACCCGTTTGTTTCCATTGAAATCAATTCCTTTGAAGATCGCTTAAACACCTGATTCGGGTTGATTCTCACCAATGGTTCCGTGAACAAAGGCTTCCAGCGAAGTGACTGTGGGTGCACGCCAATCAAACTCAAAGCGTCCTCCAGAAGAGCTGATCTGGCGTCCCTGTATTTGTGGGGCGGCATCCGGTGTCGCAATGGATCCCGCCATGGGGATCACGGTCATCAGGGTTCCGTCCGGGATCTGGATTCCATCATCGAGAACCAGTTCTGAGGTTACATGTACTACAGACTGACCATCAGCGACAGAGACCCTCGGAGACACTGTCATTGAAAATGGTTTTTCCGTTACGACAAAACGGCGCCCTCCGACAGTGTACTGGTAACCGGCTTTGGTTGCATCCGTAACCAGGTAATAAAGGCCGCTGGGTTCAAAAGCATTGATAACAAGATTGGTTGAATAATATGGATCACTTTCATGTTGAGTAAGGCCCGGACGGATACCGGTGAGATCTGGACGTACAACCACCAGGTTGGCGGCATCCGCAAGCCCAACCACACCACCCTCAGGATGGAGGAGGTTCCCCGTGCCGACAATTTTATCTCCATGCTGATAAACATCCTGAATAGAGTCCCAGCCCCATCGCATTTCCTTTTCGATCTGGAAAGAAAAGGTTTCCGGACCAGCAACTCCCCCCTCGTATTCGGCCCATGCCACCATCTGGTACTCACCACGGGGAATACCCTGTGTGTCCCAGGCCACTTGAAATGGAACGAGGTTGTCTGGATTGACTGAAAGAAATTTCTTGTGCCATTCCGCGACGACATTTCCCTGCTGAACATGACGGATCTGTATGGTCCCGGAGATCTGGTCGGTGATATCTCCAATGTTGCGGAAATCCATCCCGAGGTCCACTGTTTTTCCCATCCTGATGAATCCGGGAGCCACTGTCTCAAGTGAGATGGACTCAATTTTTCCATTGGGTTTTCCGACACGGAAATGACTGAAGCCTGCGTCCAGGTCGTTATTACCCGTATTCAGCCGGGCACGTGCGGCGACCTGATAATTTGTCTTGGGTAACCCTTCAGGATCCCAGGTAAAGTGACGTGTCAGGGAGCCTCCGCTAGAAATGTTAAGTCCATTCTGACTCTGAGAGGAAACCACATCTCCTGTTCCCATATCCGAAATTTCCACAGTGAGATTGACTTTTGTATCAGCAGGGCCTGTGTTGCTCAAGTGTACGTCGATCCCCTGGTCATCTCCGATGGGGACTGAACGGATTGTGGGCGAAACAGAATCGATATTCACTGTTGATGGAGCAAACTGATAGTGGAAAGAGAAGTTTCTGTAGTAAGTGGCTTCTTTTGTAGTCGCATTATAGAGGAATGGATGGATTGTCAGCATCACCTCCTGACCTCCATCGAGACGTTCCACCACGGTCCAGTGAAATGGATCCGGAGGAAAGACTCCAGGCGATGGAGTATCGGAGGGACCCATCGGTACCTTTTGGTTCCACCATGAGACTGGCAGAGTCAATCCGTTCTGATGGGATTCATTGGTGCGGGAGACCATCTGGATATCATTGACCCGGATGCCAGGTTCATAAGTCCTGATAATCCGGTATGTCGGTACAAGAGGTTCCTTGACGGCATCGAGAAAGCCACCATTTTCATCATCAGGGATAGCGACATAATCGATACCATCGGTTCCAGTGTTGACCACATACATCGGCAGGGACACATTCAGGTTTTCTTCTGGAGTATCAAAGTTGGTAACTGGTATTGCGGCTTTGGGTGTGACTGCGGAGGAGCCACGGAAGGGATCACCATAGATGTTATACATCAGGATCTCTCTTTTAATCACCTGGTCTTGCCAACAGGTTGTGTACCAATGGATATCGCCAGACAGGGAACGCTTGGCACCGCGAAATGCGCTTCCGATGGAGGATCCAGTCTTGTGATAATTACTGATCTTCTTTCCGAGCGCATTATTGGCGCTTCTTGGAGAGACCTCGGTCGCACCGATGAAAACAGCGGCACTTCGCCTCAAGAACTCATCTGCTAAATTGGCAAGGGATTGAATCTGACCGGTCAGACAGGCATTCGAATAAATAATTGGAAACTTGTTTCCAAATGACATTGAATTCACACTCGAGAAATCAAAAGAATCCCAGCCTCCAACAGAGCCATGGTTTCTATAGTAGAGAAAATCCGTATTATTAGAATTGTCGACATACACCTTGAATTTTTCATTGGACTGGAGGTTTTTCAGACGAATAAATGTCGATTCGCTGTATCTCCCCGCAAGAAGATCACGGCAATCGGAAGCATTACTGGAGAATTCACCTTCTCCATCACCAGTCCCGGAAATCAATAAAGCTTTGTCAAATGAAACGGGTGTTAATGCCCGTGTAAAGAGCGCACTGTAGGTGTCTGCATCATCTCCCGTGATACGTCCAACAATGAGCTCTGGAGAGTAGTGGTCGTCTTCATCGATGTTGGCATAGGTATTATCACTGACATCCAGCTGAAACGCATCGGTGAAAGCACAATCCAGTGTCCAGCGGAAAGAGGGCATCACAACCTGGCAGCCAACCAGCAGGAGATATCCCGCATCGAGCCAGGACTTGTTCACTTTTCCATGAAAGCGGCCTTGAATGTAGGAACGGATCTGAAACTTGTCTGGTGAGGATGTATATGCCAGGACCGCACCTCTCTGCAGGGCAAATTTGGCCATTAGCCGTGGCATCTTCTGCGCCACGGAGTTGGAGGCTGGATGCCTTGCAAAGAAACGCGACAGATTGGAAAGGATGACATAACGGGTATCCACCATTTCAAACTCAAGGGCTGCATCATCAAAGTCATGGACAGCCTGAGGGTGGGATTTAATGTAGCTGTGCCCGAAATCATCGGTGGCAGAGGAGGTACAGGTGGTGGTACGGTAGTTGACTGGCCCCCGATGGGCCAGGTAGGGTTTCACGTCAATATCCACAAAGGTGATTCCATTCGGTGAGATATCAGGGACTGGAAGTTCGGCCACGATGAGGTTGCCGACAATCGCTGAATAATCACTCATCACGCCATCTGTAAAAGGCTGGAGACCTTCGAGCTCGATGCCCAATTTGACATGACTCGCTTTCCCGGCCCCCAAGTTATGGATTCCATAACGCAATGTCTGGTAACCATCATGAGGGATGACCAGAGCGATGGATACACTCAGGTCGGGAGCATCCTTATGGACTGTTACGACATAATCCTGCCCTTTGTTGTCATCGAGGGTTGTACTTCCCGATTGATCTGTGGCTTCAGGTCTGAACCTGAGTACGGTTTGCTGATTGAGTCCCGCAATGGAAAATGAATGGACATGTTCCCGGGTTGGATTTGCTAACGACGCGGCACCAGTCTGCTGCCAATCACCATCGCCAATTTTGTAATGAAGGTTTGAAGAGCAGAGTTCATCAGTCAGAAACGACACTGTAAACAAGGGGTCGGAGGTACGGGGGAAATAGGGGTTCCAGCGGACACCGGCGATGACAGGGGGGTAGGGTGTGGTTCCTGAAAGATTCTGTGTCAATGGAACATAGGTGCCACCCTTGCCCTTCCCGACCAGTACGGTTACTTCCTTGTCGGCCCTGATGCGCCAAATGCCATTGTTGGAGATGACATTCGCGACCTGTGCTTCATTCACCTTCTGTATGGATTGCAGGGCTCCAGTGGTGGCATCTCTGACCTCGACAGTGGTATTGTTCTGTAATCCTGTTACGTAGACGAAACCACCCGAATGGCTGCGAGTGATGAAATCAGTGCCCTGGAACTGGCCATTCTGATCAAGAACATAAGTCATGTAGTTCGTGTTGTCTGCAGGGTCTGTCCCACCGATAACCGAGACCGAGGCCTTTCCTTTGGTCGTGCGGACCTTGACCACCCGGTGATTGGGATCACTATCCCCCAGAAAGGAAAAAGTCTGGCCTTTGGCCAAGGTTCCGGAAGCAAGAACGGTGGGGGTGTCGGTATGAATCACCTGTATCTGATATTCCGTACCATCGGCAAAACTATGAATATTCAGGAACTCATTTTCTCCATGGTAAGTTCGAAAGAATGAAAAAGGAGAGTCATCGGGGGAATAGGGAGGAACAAAATAACCAAGGTCATCGCGGGCAAGAACCTGGACTGGATTCCCGGTCACATTCATGACCGAATAATGGTTCCCTGGAGACCAGGAGTAATAAACCTCAGGATCGCTCAGGTTGAAGTTCTCACCACAGACATCAATACAGACAGTCCCGCAACAAGTCCCGCCATTGGAGCCTCCTTCAGGCGAAAAGATAAACATCTTGTTGTCACAAGCTCCTGTAGCACGGAGGTAAAGCTTGGAATTTAAAGCTGTGTTGCCATAAGGGGCCCCGGTGGAACGATAGTGGTAATAGCCACTGCAGGTTTCTGTTCCCGAGACACCGACAAGAACACCGGCATCGGTGGTTACAGAAATAAAGTAGAATCCGGCCGGAAGAGTGGTTTCAAAGACACGGACTCCCACAGACACTTCATCAACCACGACAGGAGGATCGGGTGCGGCTGGGTCACGGATCGTAACCACGCAACCCTGCTCAGGCTCATAGGAAAAGACAGTCACAGGACCAGGTGTGTAGAAATATCCCTCCCGTGATCCTGTGTCTTTTAATGAATCTGGAATACGAAGGTCAAGCACTTCACCCGCTTTAACATGTCCCAAGGCCAGACACTCACTGCTTTGCAGACTTCCCAAAAGAATGGAAATGGGTACTACCAGTAATGCAATGACTCTCATCACTTTTCTTTCCTCCGAATGTGAGAACAACCTGACCAAAAGAAACTCGGAGCAGTAGTGGTGTGAGGTAGAGAGAAATCTCAAGCAAGTGCAACTGGCTGATTTACCTTGTAGTAGTAATATCTCAGATGTTACACCAGATCGTTGACCTCTTTGGGATCACTCGATTACAGACCAACATAGAAACCATGGGATTCCCCGGTTTCGTCTTGATTTTGCAGCCTAAAAATCCAGTTGTCAAGCTTGAAAAATGAAAAACACAAAATGGATTCATGGTCTGACTTAAAAAAAATTGGAGAGAGTAACTGCTGAAAAGTAATGGATAATATAAGAACCAGCTAACCCTCTTTTCGAACTCACACGAATGATAGATACTGTCTCAAACCAATTGGATGATTTTCCATATGAAGATCCACATGACCACCAAACGAAGATATATATACCGGTTTGGGATCATCCTCTGTATGGTCCTTATTGGAATCACATGGGCCAGTGAACCAATAAGCCCCGGAACCCCTCCCAAACAGAACGATAGCATTGATGCCACGGTTGCCTTTTCTACTGTTTTGCTGAACTGGCCTGAGGTGATTGACAAAGCCAAGGCCTTCCAGACAACTGACGACAGAAGCTCACGCATCAACGCCGGCGCATCTGAAGCCTGCTCGCTCCCCATCGTCCAACGGGCCAGGCATCTGGGAGAGGTCGGCCAGAACCGCACCTGGCTGGATGGCAGAAGCCAGGTGTTGGAGGATGAGATTCGGGAAACCTTTGCACTTGCCATGTCGGATTTTGGAGCTTGCCGTTTGCTTTCAGCGGAACTGCCACTCCTGGCCGCGGGATTCCGATTGACAGGAGATACAAAACTACAGGAACGTATCCTTGCCCAACTGCGTGAAATGGTATCCTGGTCCCCCCTTCAACGACCCGGATGGACACTTTACACCCCGGGAAATCGACTCCCGCCAGATGGCAAAGATGGGAACTGGCTGGCCACCGGATGTGGAATCCGTGCACTCGGCGATACCCTGGAGCTGATGCCAGCCTCATCCATCCCTGAAGACCTTCACGCTGAACTTGTTGCCCTGCTGGAAAAAGAAGTTGGGAGTATTGTCGACGATTGGCGCACCCAGAGGCCCTGGTTTGTGCGGGATGAAAATCCTGTCACCAACCAGTGGGTCCTGCCGACTGAAGGCCTGGTGCGTGCTTGCCTGATCCTTGGGAGAACCAGGCACGCTGAAGCGTATGAGCTGGGGGTGACCAATCTCATCAAGGCCCTGGATGCGCACGGACAAAAGGGGGAGTTCGAGGAAGGTTTTGGATATGCCTCATTCACCATGGAATCTCTGCTCCATGCGGCTCATGCCATGGCTGTCCAGGGAGATCGCCGTGCCTTGGATCATCCTTTTCTCCGAAACTTTCCCACCTGGCTGGTTCACCATTTTCAACCCGGCGGGTATGTGATCAACTGTTTCGATGCCGGCCCTGCTTTTAATGCCGCCGAGAAAATCCGGCCGCTTCTCTCTCTCATCGCATTCTGCACAGGAGATCCCGTGGCCCGCTGGGCGCTCCGTTTCCAGACCCAGGGTCCCTCGGATGACCTTGCCGGACTGGCCGCATCGACATTGCCGGAAGCCATACCCAGCGATGCTCCACCCCTCTTTGCTGCTTATGAGAGAGCCACACGAGTGAATTGGCGGAGTAGTTGGGACCGGGATGCCACCGGTGTCTGGGTACGCGGAGGGCACCCTCTCGATCAACATGACCACCAGGATCGTGGGCATGTGAACTTCATCGTGCATGGCAAGCCTTTGTTGATCGAGGCAGGAACTCCTTCCTATGATCACAAACGGATGATGACGCATTACTCCTCGTGCCTGGGGCACAATGTGCTTCAAATTGGCACACAAATGCCCAAGGAGGAGGGTACGGCGGCGGGCAAGGAGGTCCTGCTTCCCGGTTGGCAGAAAGTGGGGTGCGCCGCTCCTCTCCGTGTGGATCTTCTCGGCCCCACCGGGGGTAGTGTGGAAGCTGACTGCTCGGTTTGTTACGAGAACCTGAAATGTTGGAAGCGTCGAGTCACCTGGTCATCCACCGTCCTCGATGTCACCGATGAGGTTGAGCTTGCCACCGGTACAAACCCGGAGATTCTCACCTTCCGCTGGCATCTGGGAACCGAGGAACCTGTTCGGATCGAAGCCAGCCGGGCGATCTGGAGGGATGGTGTGATCCAACTTCAGGCCGATGCCCCGATTTTACTCACCCAGACACAGACGCCCGACAACACACTGGAGGGACATGATGGGAGTGAAGATCCCAAGAACATTCACACTTGCCTGATAGTGCAAACCAAGGAGGCTGTCAAAAAACTCCGGTTAAGGACTCACCTTCAGCCACAATAATCCCATCTCCCTTCCCCTGGTCCTGCAATTTGTGGGATCTGTGATATATTGATAACAGTGTTTGTTCTATAAGAAAGCGAGATCCGCATGACGAACCTGAGCAAGAGACACCCCATCGTTCCAGGGGCAATCCTGATCCTCCTCCTGGCACTGCCATCCAGTGCGGAGAGCCTCCGTTTCGATCTGCCTGGTCTCCCCAAAGATGCCCGTCCCCTGCGTATGATCCAGATCCCGGCTGGCTCTTTCGAGATGGGGTCGGTGACCGAGGGTGATTTTCCTCTCGAGGATGAATCCCCCCTTCACAAGGTGACCATCAACTATGACTTCTATATGGGAGAAACCGAGGTTACCCAGGCCCAATGGGTAGCGGTCATGGGTGGTCTACCGGATGAGCTTTTGGAAACTCCCTTTGGTGAAGGAGATGATTACCCCATCTATGATGTTTCCTGGACCGATATCTGCGGGCCAGATGGGTTTCTGGAGAGACTCAATGCCCGAACCCAGGGGCATTTCCGTCTGCCCTCGGAGTCGGAATGGGAATATGCCTGCCGGGCAGGCACCGATACGACCTTCTGGTATGGTGACACCGCGGAATGTGAACTGGACCTCTCGAACTGCCTGGCAGAGAATGCCCATGGATTCCGCTCCAGCCACATGTGGTTTGGATGGAGCAATGGTTCGAACCGGTTTCCCAAAGGGACCAAGCCTGTCGCCCAGTTATCTCCCAATCCCTTCGGGTTATACGACATGCATGGGAATGTGTGGGAGTGGTGCCAGGACTGGTATGATGACACCTATGCCGGAAAACCCACGGATGGCCGGGCCAACGAGCAACCTGGCATCCTCAGGATGCGGGTTTTTCGCGGGGGACACTGGGGGGACATCGCCTGGTATTGCCGTTCTTCTTCACGTTCCTACTGTGACCCGGAGGACCGTAGCGCGATCCGTGGATTCAGACTGGTCTGGACGAAGGAGTAGAATCTACTTCCCCCACCCTTTCACCACGAGGCTCTTCATTTCAACCTCTCCATTTAGCGGCTCAAGGGATACCCCGCCTTGGGGGTAATCGTAGATCCGCATCGTCAGACAGTAAGCATCATTCACAAAGCACTCGCAGACTGTCCCCATCACAAAGAGCCGTACATCCACGGGCTTTGTTCCATCCAGATCTGCGGAACACTTGTACGAAACCTGTTTCCCCCCAAGTTCGATCTCACATGCCTTGAAATCGACAGATAACCGGTAACCCGCCGAAGGGTCTTCTTCGGGTTGACGGAAGACAAGAACTGCCTTCGCTCCAGATGACGCGGGATGAATCTGGCCATGCAGCATGTAATCGGGGGGCACTTCGAGCCTCTGCCCTGGAGAAAGATGGTTGGGCACACCCATCACCGGGTTGTCGAAAGCCGCGATGACCTCATGGACCGGGCGCTCACGGAGACAGCCTTGGCCATCGGCATAAAGCTCGCGCGGCATACACAGGACACCCCCCCACTGGCCTTGGCCTGCATCATGATCGCCCTCACGGTGCCCGATCCATCCCATGAGAATGCGTCGTTTCCCATCGAAAAGGGTCTTTGGCACAAAGAGCTCACCCCACTCATAGGGGATCATTTCCGGACAGTAGGGACCCGCCACCTTGTCTGATTTGGTGTAATGACGGTCCGCGCCGAGAAGGTACCAGTGTGGCCCCATCTCGAAGAGATGCGGACAATCGCCTGAGACTGCCTTGGGATAGACCAGAAGCGGATTATGTGGTTGCCAATGATTCAGATCGGTAGAGACATACAACCCGAAGGCAGGCGAGGATCCATCTGCCAGGGCCGCATGGAGCAACATCCACCACTTCCCCTCCCCCGCATTCCAGAATACCTCCGGATCGCGGAAAGCCTGGTGGTGGTAGATCAACTTGTCATCGATGGGGCCATTGACCGGCTTGCTCCAGTAGATCTTACCATCCGCATAGAAGGTGTTCTCCGGGTGCTTGCTCCATGCGATCAGATCCTGGCTGGTGGCCATCATCACTTTCTGATCGCCGAGTGGGTCGGCGCTGTTCTTACCGGTGTAAAAGAGGAAAAAGGTCCTTTGGTGTTCAATAATGCTGCCTGTCCAGCAGCTCTCCCCATCTGGAGAGGTGCTTCCCTCCCCTTTCTGGAGCGCATCCGGGAGTGGTTCCCAATGAAGGAGATCGCGGCTGGCGAGATGCCCCCAACTGGACCCTTTCAGGTAGAAAAGATGGTAGGTCCCCTCCCAGAAGTAGGGGATGGTGTCACCCAATACCCCATCCTTGGGCTGGAAATGCAGCAGATCGGGGGGAGTTTGGGGTTCTCCCGCTACAGCAGAAAGAGCGCATAAAAGAACCAAGAGGGTCGTTACGAACCGTTGACGCATCGGTCTCACTGTTCTCCTGAGGATCGAATGATGGCACAATCATCTTCTCATGATCCAGCTCCTCTGTCTGTCTCTTTGGACATTCCTTTTCTTTTCACCACCACTCCAGGCGGGGGATCAACCCCAATGGGGGCAACTTCATTCGCGGAATATGGTTTCCAGCGAGACCGGACTCCCCACCACCTTCGATCCTGAAAGCGGGCTGAACATCAAGTGGTCGGTGGAACTCGGTCAGAACTCCTACTCCACGCCCATTATCTCCCAGGGCAAGGTCCTTGTTGGAACCGACAACTCAATACCACGCGACCCGAAATGGGAGGGAGACCGTGCGGTCCTGCTCTGCCTGTCCGAGAAGGATGGCTCCCTCCTCTGGCATCTACCGATCCCCAAGTTCACGGATTACCAGGATTGGCCAGGGATCGGCCTGGTGACTGTACCCTCGGTCGAGGAGGACCGGATCTACATGCTCACCAACCGGTGCGAGGTCATGTGCCTTGACCTTAATGGCCTGGCGGATGGGAATGATGGACCATACAAGGATGAATCCACCTATCTCTCTCCTCCGGGGGAGCAAATCGAGTTGGGGCCTTTGGATGGAGACATCCTGTGGGTGACCAGCCTGATCGAGAAGCTGGGGGTTCATCCGCATGATGCGACCCATGGCTCGGTTCTTATCAAGGACAATCGGCTGTATGTCTGCACCTCCAATGGAGTCGATGCCTATCACAAGTACATTCCCTCGCTGGAGGCTCCCGGGATCGCAGTTCTCGACAAGGCGACTGGGAGGATAGTGGGTGTCGATGGGGAGAACATGGGGCCGCGCACGGTGCATTGTACCTGGTCTTCGCCCTCCTATGGACTGGTGAATGGAAAGGGGCTGATCTGCTTTGGGGGAGGGGATGGTGTCTGCTATGGCTTCGAACCTGTGCCCGAGGTGATCGCCGCCACAGAGACCACGGTTCTCCGGCGAGTCTGGCGGTTCGATTGCGATCCGGAAGGCCCCAAGGAGAATGTTCACCAGTACAAAGGGAACCTCAAGGTCAGCCCGAGTAATATCACCGGGATGCCGGTCTTTGTGGATGGATGGGTGTATGTCGAGGCAGGGGGCGATCTCTGGCATGGCAAGACCGAGGTCTGGCTGAAGTGCATCGATGCCTCACAAACCGGGACAGTTACCCGGAGCGCAGAGGTTTGGTCCTATCCCCTGGTAGATCACTGTATGTCCACTCCTGCGGTGACAGATGATCTCGTGTTCATCGGCGACTGTGGGCACACCATTCACTGTATCGACAGGAAGACAGGTCAGGGTTGCTGGACACAGGATGCGGGTGGGGAGATCTGGGGATCGCCCCTGGTGGCGGATGGAAGGGTCTACATCGGCGCGAGGAGTGGAGATTTCTGGATTTTCGCGGCGAAGAGAGAGAAGAAAGTCCTTTCCCATATCGACATGAAGGCCCCTGTCCAGGGCACCCCCAGCGCCGCGAATGGGGTTCTCTATGTCGCTTCGATGAACCGGTTATATGCGGTTTCCAAGTAGCCCCAAGCAACCTACCCCAACGAGAGTAATTCCTTCAAATCTTCAATACGTAAATCGGTTTATGAATGACTCTATCATTGACGGGTCCGGTTCACTTCGGTATGATTCCACTCATCTAGTTTCTTCAGAAAATGGCTCCCGGTTTGATCTGAAGGACGGAATCATCGCCAGCTGAGGGAATCGTCCCATGAGTATTCCTAAACCTTTGAATCCCAAAGGATTCACCCTGATCGAGCTACTCATTGTCATCGCCATCATCCTGATCCTGATCTCCATTGCTTTGCCCAATTTCCTGGAGGCTCAACTGCGTGCCAAGGTGGTCAAAGCCCGAGGGGAGATGCGCGGCTTGGGTGAAGCAACAGGTGCTTACTTCAACGACTGGAAGATCGATCCCAACGTGGATAATGCAATTGTGTCAGAGCCAAACCGCAGCCGGATCTGGTGGGGATATGCTTCTCATCGTTTGACTACTCCGGTTACCTACATTAAAAAGATTCCAGTAGATGCATTCCCGGACAGTGAGCAGACTCTGTTATGGGGATGGACTGGGATTAATCCAAGAAATGGCATTTGGAACGCGCCTTACCTGGTGGTAGTCCGAGTAAAAACACCCAATGACAAACCACCGAGAGAGCTCTGGCACTTCCGTCCATTTGGAATCAGTGCCAGCCCGAATGTGGGAGGGATGGATCCGATGACCTGGCAACAATTGGGGATTGCACCCTGGGTTTATTTCAGTGCAGGCCCTGATTTATCTGCAACACTCACCTATTTGGGAGTGGGTGGCAAGGTCTTCGCCACCTACAATCCCACCAACGGTACCCAATCCAAGGGAGACATTTGGGTCGGGGGCTACTAATACGGACGTTGAACAAAATATCCATCATCCATTCGGAGGTTTTTTTTGTGTTCAAGAACAAAATGAAGTTATTCAAAGGATTCACACTGATCGAGCTTCTCATTGTCATCGCCATCATCCTGATCCTGATCTCCATTGCTTTGCCAAATTTCCTGGAGGCTCAGTTGCGCGCCAAGGTGGTTAAAGCACGTGGTGAAATGCGCGGTTTGGGGCAGGCGACTGGCGCTTACTTCAATGACTTCAAAACCGATCCTGATGTGGACAACCTGGCGATCAAGAGTGAACCAAACCGTAGCCGTGTCTGGTGGGGATTTGCCTCTCACAGACTGACCACGCCAACCGCTTACATCAAGAAGATCCCGACGGATATGTTCCCTGATGCCAATAAAGTGCTGCTCCATGGATGGACAACAGGGGCACCCGGCAATGGGACTTGGAATTCCCCCTACCTGGTGATCGTTCGAGTGAAGACACCCAATGATAAACCTCCCAGGGAATTGTGGCACTTCCGTCCCTTTGGAAACAGCGCCACTCCACCAGTAGGAGGAATGGATCCCCAGAGCTGGCAGGCGCTCGGTATCGCGCCATGGGTTTACTACAGCGCCGGGCCAGACATGTCAGCGACTCTCGCATGGCTGGGAGTCGGGGGCAGGGTCTTCGCCACCTACAATCCCACCAATGGAACCATGTCTACAGGCGACATCTGGATGGGGGGGTATTAACAATAAGGAGTAGCGAATTTATTCACTTTGTATCTCTCCTGCGAATGAATTCGCTACTCCAGCTCGCTGGGATGGGAATCTCTTCTCGTTCCAGCGAATCAAAGGGCCTATTACGAATAAGGAGTGGCGAATTTATTCGCTTCGTATCTCTCCTGCGAATGAATTCGCTACTCCAGCTCGCTGGGATGGAAATCTCTTCTCGTTCCAGCGAATCAACAAGCCTAATACGAACGGCCGCCGGGAGGATATTTCACGCGTGTGATCTGTTGGGGGTAGTGGGTCATGTCGCGGTCGTTACGTGCTGTGTATTCGATGTCATCGATATAAACCGTGGCCCATTTTCCTCCCTGGCGTGGCATGGTCAGACCGAACAGATCAAAGGTGGCACCTGCCTGACGCTGTTCAGATGAAAGGTCCAGCGAGAAAGTCTCTCCATCAAGCGAAGCCACGATACGGCCAGCCTTTCCGGCGGTGGGATTGTAGTCAAAACTGAAGGTGTGAAGCCTGCCATCGGGCATGATCACGGGGCCATTCACCATGCTGGAGGTCTCCTCAGTGGGAATGCAGAAGAGAGCGAAATAGAATCCCACCGTGGTGGGACCCCCGAGGCTGAAACCCATCGAACCCGGAATCCGGCTGCCACGTTGGTCGAAACCGAGATGAATCCTGTTTCTCCCTCCCAGTTGTTCCGCCAGGTCCGCGGGATAGATGCGGTTACCGCCCATGAACTCCCTCATCCGCTCCTTTTCGTTGAAATAGCCTATAATGGCATCTCCATCCGTCCCCGCATTCACAAAGGCCAGCTTTCCTGAAAACCGGATGGGGTCATCCAAGGTCAGTATCCCCACCGGATCGGCGTAAAAGCTGTGCATGGGATCAATGGCCTCATTCCGCCAGATCGTACCTCCCGCCTCTCCGGGCGACTCCCCTCCCGCCCAGTGGGTCTGGCTGTAACCATAGTCGTGCCTTCCATGAAAGTCCTGATCCACAAAAGTCACACGGTTCCCCACACCCTCCCAGTGAGGATCCTGGCCAAGCTCAATGGTCTCTCCGTTGATCACCAGGTTTCCGATGTAAAACTCGCTCTCAGTACCAGTGCTCTCATTGTCATAAAATTCCCAGTGGCGGCCATAAAGCTGGAAATTGAAGACACCGAACCGGTCAAAGCTGGCGGGAGACTGACGGTGTTCCCGGGAAAGACTCATCGCATACTCACGGCCGCCATCGAGCTGGAAAGTGATGCGGCCGCGGTGATCATCCATCCCGGTGTTCTTCCACCAGGAATACTCTTTCCCCATATTCTTGAATCCCAGCAATCCCTGGCTCTGAGCTCGCCATAAGGTCTGGTTGAGCTGTTCCATGGTCAGGCTCGGATTCTTTTCTTGCATGAGCCGGAGGATTTCTGGTTGCGTCGTGGAAGAATCCGGGAGGATTTCGAAGAGCGGTGAGAACTCAGGAGTGAGGCTTACCCGGGCCTCCGGATCATAGGTCAGCTTCCAAGTATGCGGTTTACCATCACCCGGAAGCAGATCGGGTAGACGAATCCCATTGGCCATCCAGTTAGCAGCCATGTAGTCCACATGGATCTCTCCATCGCGTGGATAGTCACCAATCCTCCAGACGATGGAGTTCCAGGGACGCCACTCCTGACGCTCGTGGTTGAAAAAGCCAATATAAGCACCCCCCTGCTTCTCCCGGGGCATCAGGGTGACAGTTCCCTCGGCGGAGATTTTGTCATTGAGTGTGAGCGGTCTTCCCAGTGGCATGGCATAATAGGCGATGGTGCGTGAACGATGAAACTTCCCTCCAATCTCACCCCCCCCTCCCCCAGAGTGGTTGGTGGTGCTCCAACCGAATTCCTGTGAAATGGTGGGGGGGTCTTCAGCGAGGATGCGATTTTGAAAACCTTTCCAGCCAGGATCTGTATCGAATGCCTCTTTGAGCTGGACAAGTCCATCCTGGGCCTGGACCGGCATCAGTAGAACCACACTGGTAAACAAAATAGATCCGATGATCAGACGTGACATGCGATATTCCCCCTGGTCCTTGAGATAAGGGAGGGCTGATGAGAACATCAGCCAGTGCTTGTTTGAAACCGGGCGACTCGAAAGTGCCAATACTCAGAGAAATGATCCTCAGTCTTTGAATAAAGATCAAGCAGTTTTCCCTGGGAACGAGACAATGACACGAGCCTAACAGAAAATGGGGTGGATATGAGACAGATCATCTTTCTGATATTGGCTGGCTGGATTGCAGGAATCGATCAACCTGTGACAGATTTCGTTGCTGCACGCAGGGGAGTCATTGGCAACCAAAGGTGGGAAACGGCCTATGACTTTACGGAGAGTTTCAAAGAAGCCAAGGTGAGCGATACCCTGGCCACCCATGTCACCTCCGAACAGGTTGACCAGGTAATCCGGCCGGGTATCTTTCAGCATCCCAATCCACCTGGCCAAGGCATGGCCCGGCTCCATTTCCCCCAGGTAAGCTTCCCTGCCCTTTCTCCAGGTGAGCTTCTGGTGCTGCATTTCTACATCGCTTTATCTGAGCGGATCAGCGATGAGATGCTCGCCCAAACAGATGGGTGCCGTTTCAGTGTCGCTGTCGATGGGCAAAACATGTTTGACAAAACCTATTCTCAACGGGACTGGTTCGAGTGGGCAGTCGATCTCACCTATCTCGCCGGGAAAACAGTACCGGTCACATTCCTGATGGACCCTCTGACCCATTCCAATGCCGACTGGGCTTTGTGGGGGGAGCCCAAGATTCTCATCGAGGGACGTAAAGCGGAAGCAAAAAGAGGTCCTCGATTCAGCCCGCTCAGCGTGAGTCAACTCGATCTTCAACCGGATCCCAGGCGAGTCATCCATATCGATCAGGCAGCCAACACGGCAACCATTGTGGCGGTCATGGATGAACATCTCGACCTGGCCGCGCAACTCGACACTCATGGGCAAAGCGTGACACCTTCCGTACCACTCGCTCCGGAGATTGTAGTTGGAGAAGGGCCAGCACCCGAAAACCATACCTTCATCCGGATTCTCAATCACTATGGCATTCCCAGAGTCCAGTTCCTGGCTTATCCACCTTCTATCAGAGGCGGTGTGAACGTAGCCGTGGGCCACCGTGCTGAGGGTGATCGTGTCATCGTGGCCGCACCGTTGCTCGACACCGCCACGGATTGCATCCGGCTCTTTACCCCCTCAGGAGGTCTTCTGGGTTCGTTTCAGCCGGCTCCAGCAATCGAACGGCCTTATGCGCTGGCTGTGGGCAACTTCATTCCAAATCACCCGGGAGATGAAATTGCCCTTACCACTTGCAATGGAGTTGAGACTTCCCGTTCCCTGCAGATCCATGGCATCACGGGAAGTATAATCAGCGAGATCGGTGTACCGGACATGTTCCGGAGTGAATGTGTGCTAAGCACCCAGCCTGGGGAACAGTCCGATGACCTCTTGATCCTGGTAAAGAACACAGGCCAGATGGCACGGTTGAGTTCCAGGAAGGGAGAAGCAGGCCTCACCACATCGACATTGGCCGGACACTATACGGGTGCCTTTCCGAGTGCCTTCGATGATGCTTTCTGGATGACGAACGATCACCCGGCTGACTCCGTGGTACAGCAAGTTGCCAGGGATGGAACTTTCAATGAGATAAACGTGGGCAAGCGGGAACAACTCTTCTGGTACCAGTGGCATGACTGGCGTGAGCGTGGCGGAGATGCTCCGCAAGATGGAAGGTATGTGCGTCTCTCCCGTTTTGAGCACATCCGGACCGATTTCATGTCGACTTCCACTCCTGACACGACTGACTGGACTGGACCCCGTTTCGAGGATCGGGCAAACGGCCTGATCGGCTCTTACATGGACTCCTTGCCACGCCTCTGGGAACCCTGTTTCACCCATCGACAACCTCAATCTGTTTTTGATGAGTGGAACAGGAAACAAGACGATGAGACCGGGTTGCCGATGTATAACATGCTGACCCGGAACAACCACATCGTGGAATACAGTGAATTCGAGAGCAAGTTTTTCACCAGCACTTATGGTTTTGGCTGGCCAGCCCTCGAGAACTATTACATTTTACCACTCAGGGCATTTCTGCACCTTCTGGTTGAACCATTCCGGAAGAATCCTGAACATTTCGTAGGGCTTGAGCCCAATCATGAGCATGAGATTGCAGTCGAGGAAGATGGCAGCAAAGGTGACTACAACCTGAAAATGGTTGAGGGTTTTTATGACTATCTTCACAGAAGAACTGGGGGTAGTTCGAGCGAGGTTTCACGTCTTTACGGCATTTCCCTGGAAGAGCTCGGTGGCTATTTCGATGCACCCCGGAACTGGCAACGCGGAGGATGGGATGATTACAACGACGCTAATCCATTCTACAAGGAATGGATCGCTTACAACCGGCATGTAGTCAACCGCCGTCTCGCTCAGACTTACCGCGAAGCCCTGTTGGCCGGATTCCCCCCGGATAGTATCCTGTCCCACCAGATTCCCGATGTGTATGCCTTGGGTTCTCTTCAGTCCTTCAGTACTGTTCTGTCACGCTTCTCGCCCATCGATTACGCCATGACAGCGGGAGTGGGTTTCGGATTTACCCGTTATGGTGTCTGGTACCAGGATAAAGAGAACATCGTACAGGCTTCACGGGACTCCGGCTTCGGTATGTATTCGATTGGTGAATACCAGGCCCTGACTCCAAGCATCAAGGATGCCTCTGGTCAGTTGTTCTATATCCACCAGAATGGTGGTTATAGTGTTCACTGCATGCGTTGGCCCGAAGGACATGACAAGGGGTATAACGCTTCCATGCTGGAAGCCTTGCGCTGGTTACTGGAAAAGGATCCGCCCAGGCCTGGCGTCACAGGTGGTGTGGGGCAGGTCAGACCATTCCAGGAAGGGAAACGAAGGTACAACATCGTCAGTATCGGCACTGGTCTGAATCATCAGGGACTGCTCAAGAGTGTCAATAGCGATGGCACTTGGGAGGGAACTGTCTATGTGACTCCATTCCGTGCCCACATCGGGGTTTCCGAGGTTGCCCTGTTGAAAGAGAATGGAGTTATCCTTTCTGAAGGTGTTGATGATTTACGGCCTGGAGAACAGTTGGAATTCGTGGCCGAAGCAACTTGCGCCGGCCCGGATGGCCACCTGCGATTCAGTGTTCTCAATGACAACTTGCCGTTGCCAGGCCTTGTCGCGGAGATACCCCTTGGAGTAGGGCAGAAAAGTGTGAGATATGTGCTGCGGATCCAATTGACTACACCAGAGATCCGCTTGTGTGTTGAACCCACGGATTCAGTGGCACTCACGAATGTCCACCTGTACCGGGAAACACAGCAGGTGGTAGCGCCCCATATCGGCATCACCGCCGCAGAGCCGCATCAAGGAGGGATTACCTTCGATATCCTGCCTGCTGATTAACACTCAAGCAGTTTGACAGGAGGACAACACGATGACAGGACCTGATGAGGGTGGGCAGAAGGAACGTTGAACGTGACTTACGGGCCGGCATAGGCCAGGCCAGGTGAGGGCTTCTCGACCCACTCACGAACCTCGAAATAGGCGATCAGGCCGGTCTCCCCCAGGGCTTCATCGTAATGGAACTGGGCATTCCCGGAGACATTGACTTTCCCGCCCACCGCCGCACCAAAAATATGCCCCCCACCAGAGAAACTGATTTCGGCATTGGGGGCATAGATCGCGCCGGCGAATCCAGCACCACCATTCACCTTGATATCGGTGTCCATATTTCCGCTGGAGTAGACGAGGAATTTCTCCGGCGGGCCTGCTCCGCCATTGTTGATGACGGTTCCACCCGAGAAATCCAGGCTACCATCTGTAAAAATTACCACATAGTCATTGACGACGAGTTTCGAGTTTCCATTGAGCAAAGCACTTGAAAGGTAGTAGACCTTGGGATTTTCCTTGGTACCTCCCGGCAGAGTCAGTGTGGCTCCAGCCTGGATGCTCAGTGATTTATTACCTGCATTGTAAGCATTAACCAATTGGCCATTTGGTTTCACAGCCTGGGGAATTTCGGCATTGTTATTGACGAGCTTGGCTTTCTCAACCGCATCGGAAACACTGGGAAGGTCAATCTGGGTCATCCCTCCCTCGACCTCACCTGTGATTTCAGAGTTCTGCCCTATCAACACAACCGAACCACCCGCGGAAGCATCTCCATCGATGATGGGTGTTCCATTCAACCGGACATTCCCATTCGAACCTGAGTCTCCATTATTGGAGACATTGGTGACCGTGTTGTAATGTCCCTTGCGGGAATCATAGCTGTTGACCACCGTGGTACCCCCCAGCTCCAGGTCATCATCGCTGAATAATCCCAATGAGAAGGTGGTGCGTGCTTTTGCGAGAACCTGGACCTGACGGACCTCACTCCCCGGACTATCGATCGTGGGGACTCCCGCGACTGCCGTGATGGTGGGTTCACTGTGACTGGTGATCGGAAAGGGGTAGTAGGTGCCCGCTCCACCCAGATTGATGTTGGAGCCCAACGGGATGGGATCCTGAATGCTGATACGGACTTCACCAATGGGCTGGTTGTCTGCATCCTTCAGAACTGTGGTGGGGTGAATGTAAAGGTCTGGATCGGATGTATTCCAGCCAGTCCAAAGCTTCTCCTTGTCGTAAGAGAGGTGCCATACCGCCTGCTCGATACCAGCCTCTGCAGCATGAAGCGCGGTGATGAAACGGCTCTCCCGATAGGCATTGGCATGCTGGAAAACGGATCGTTGTATGATGGTGGGGATGATCAAGGCAATGATCATGGTCAGAAAGAGAGCCATCAACATTGCCGCCCCTTTCTGCCTGGTGGGAAACATCAAAACCATTGGCTGAGCTACCATATTCAGCCTCCTTCTGACGGCGAATAGGGCGAGGCAGGAGTTTTCAATCCAAGCGCCTTCTTATTGCGCATGGTAGCCGCTCCCATCGTGGCGGCGATCGTCACATCCATCCGGTTACGATTCATGTTGTCGATGAATGACCGGAGGGTCGGAAAGTCCATCCCATAGTCCAGAAGTTGATCCAAAACGATAAGGTCAGGATAATCCGAGCTGTCAACTACAGTGCCATGCGGCAATCGCAGGCCCGTTTTGCGCCCAGTGACCACCACCACTTCCAGGTCGCGGATGACAGTCAGATTGGTGACCTGGGAGATGGGCTTGCCTCCATAGAGAAAACCGAGTGCGACAATTGAATCATCCACAATCTCGGTGTGGAGAGGTTCGTCATCCTCCTCGGAAGCCCAGAGTTGACGAATGAGACCACGCTCCTGGAGTCCGGTCTTGATGTTGTAGGTCACATACTGGAACTGCCCCGCCACGATCTCTCCGGTGGCATTCACAATGGGTTGACGCAAAACCAGGTTGGTGTTGTCAGTCGCAACAGTGCCCGCCCGGGGGATGACATTGGCCGAGAGATTGATGTCCTTGCAAACCCTCCCCATCGAGAGAAGAAGGTCTTCACGGAGGTTCTGGCTGATCTCATCCTGTGTTGAGAGAACCATAAACTGGCTGAATCCGGTAAAAACTGCTGAGAAAATCAGACCGGTAATCGTAAAGCTGACCAGCATTTCCAGGAGGGTAAAACCGTTTGGCCGTGTTTTTTCCATGGAGGGTGTCATGGATTGATTCCCTTCTTGGTGACCACAGTGGACTGCTTCACCAGGATGTTCCCTTTGGGTACCTCCTCCAGGGAGGTGTGAGGAGAAAGGTCTTTAGTGGCAATCACCAGGTGAAGGATTTTTGACTCGGTACGCCCCTGAAAAGAGCGAATGGTCAGGAAAACATCGAGGTTTTCACGCGCAAGACGGTCCTGGATATCCAGGAGAACCGCTTGCTGGAATTTCCCCAATGGCTCCATGTTGAGTTTCCCTTCCTCAACCAGTGGCAGGGCATCGAAGCTGGTGCAACGCAGGATTTCAAGGATCTGCCCGGCACTCCGAGCCGCCTCAAGTTCTGTCCTCGCCTCTTTCTGGGAAAGGATGCTGAAAGAGAAGGACATGCCCACCAGCAGGCCCACAGAGGCCAGAATCCCCATGGCCACCATGGTTTCAAGCATGGAGAATCCACGCTGATTGGTGTGTGGTCTGAATCCTCCCCATGAAGACTTCATAGGTATATTCTGTGCTGGAATCACCATAATATCCCCTCATTTCAGCCAGTGTTCCAGCAAGAAACAGGCCTTAAAGCACAATTCTCAAAAAACCACGATATAATAGAATTCATGGATCAACCCAGTATATTCAACGACTGGACCGTGGAAAAAAACTTCACAAGAAAGGGGTCTAGGCTGTCTCAATCCGTCACATTGCGGGGTGACCCATTCGGGAGGAAACTTTGGTCTTCTATCTATGTTGGTGAGACAAAGGCAATTCCAGGTTGTTTTCCTCCAAGAGGTTTTGATCCGAAAGAATTGTCTTGGAAGAACCATCCGCAACCACCTTGCCATCACGGATCACAATGCAACGTTGGCAGACATCCAAAATCAGGTCGAGGTCATGGGAGGCGATGATCTTGGAATGGGTAAAGGTGTTGAGCATGTTGATCAGAGAACGACGTGATTTGGGATCCAGATTCGCGGCCGGTTCATCCATGACCAGAATGTCCGGTTGCATGGCGATCACCGAGGCGATGGCCACTGAGCTTTTCTGCCCCACTGAAAGGTGATGAGGAGGTTTGTCCTTGAGTTCGAGGCAATTCACGGTGGTGAGCGCTTCGATGACCCTTTCTTTCGCCGACTCCGGTGTCATCCCCAAATTGAGAGGCCCAAAGGCCACATCATCAAAGACAGTGGACATGAAGAGCTGTTCATCGGGATTCTGGAAGACGACGCCGACCTTTTTTCGGATTTCACGCCGGGTCTTCTTGTCAATTTCCAGATCTCCGATCCGCACCGACCCGGATGACGGTAACAGAAAGCCATTCATGTGCATCAGGATGGTCGACTTACCGGCTCCGTTGGCCCCCACTATACCCACGGACTCCCCATGGGTAATCCGGAAAGAAACACCCTTGAGGGCTTCGGTATCATCCGGGTACCTGAAAACCACATCCTTGAACTCGACGATATGGTGGCTCATCCCACCAGTCTCCGCGCCAAGGCACCAAGGGTATCCGTGACTGGAATGAAACGGAGACAGAACAGAAAGACAATGGAGAAGAGAAGAAAAGCGAGGTCAGAAAAACCGAAAACAAAGCGCCGGGTGAGAGGTATTCCTCCATCAAAGCCACGTGAAAGCATGGCGTAGTAGATCCGTTCGGCGCGTTCGATGGTCCTAATGAACAGGGTTCCCAGAATCCTCACGAAGACCTGGATGCCAGTCCCATGATTTCCGAAAGAACGCATATCACGGGCACGGATAATCCGCATCGTTTCCTCCATCATCAGGAAAAGATAACGATACAGGAAGAGCAATTGAGCGATGAAAGGGGCCGGAAGGCGCATCCAGCGCAGGGCATGGCAGACATTGTAAAAGGAGGTGGTGGCGATCAAGAGGAGTCCTGCACTGATCGTCAGAAGGGACTTGATCAGGATTGACAGGAATGAAAGCCAACCCCCGGAGACGGGTATCCCATACAACTCCAGAACAGTTTTCTCATCAAGGAAGGGATTGAAGATTCCGATGAAAATCGCGAATGGAGAAACAAGCAGGACACGTGTTAAAACAAATTTCAGAGGAATATCACCCAATGTCATCAGCATGGCTGGAAACAGGAAAAAAGGAATCAGCGCGGAGACCTCATATTGGGGGAATGAGACCACCACTACAATGAAAAGAAAGGTGGCAATGACCTTGGAACGTGGATCCAGGCGGTGGATAAAAGTGTCCTGAAATGAGAGACGGTCAAGATACCCGATATTGAAGTACTGCTGGTCGAAGGTCACCACACAGATCCCCAGCGAAGATGCCGATTCCCCATGACTCCCCTCAACGTCCGTGACTCCTGACCGTGCGGATACCGAGTCCCATCAAAATCGTGAACAAGAGCACAATGAAAGCTCCAAGGATTCCGGAAAGGGAGGTTCCCGGATCCACCGCTGGCCATGCGGGAACATGATCTTCCTCGGAAGCTGTCTCTCCAGACGGTTTGAAAGCGTAATCTGGCAGAAACGCGGTTTTTTCCTGGATATGCCCGAGCTTCTGAGCAAGCCCTTCATCCTCCCGGGCAAGCTCAGGCGAACCAGTGACTTTCTCGATGGACCACTCCAGGCCATCCGGATGGGTGGAGGCAAACCACGAAAGAGCTCCACCTGTTACCACGGTAAGGAGAACAAAAACTGTGACCACCTTCCAGAGGGTCACTTGCGGTGGTAGAGGTTGCGACTGGGTGACACTCCGGAGAATCTCGGGACGCAGATGACTGACATAGTTGATGACTCCTGCCGTGATGAATCCCTCGATCAATCCAATTCCCAGGTGAATCGGTTGCATCAGAAGAAGGAAGGAACTGAAAGGCAATTCACTTCTGCCGGAAAGAACAGTCTCCAGAACGACCGCAAATGCGCCCAACTGCAGGGCGACCACCACGCTCGCAAGCGAAGCAATGAGGGTCCGTCGAGCAGTAGGATTCTCACCCACAAGAGGTTTGTAAACAAAAGGATAAGCCAGATAACAAGGGAAGAATCCCAGATTCCAGATGTTGCATCCCAAAGCCAGCAACCCACCATCGGCGAAAAAGAGTGCTTGAACTGTCAGCACCGAAGCCACAGCGAGAAAAGCGGCATGCGGTCCCAGAGCAATGGCCAGGATCATTCCTCCGCCAATATGCCCGCTGGAACCAGTTCCGGGAATGGTGAAATTGATCATCTGGCCCGCAAAAATGAAAGCCGCAAGAACTCCCATCAAAGGGACCATCTTTTCATCAAATTGTCGCTTGAGATGGGTGGAGGCATAACCAATCATCCCTATCGACGCGGCCCAGAAGGTGGTTCCCACCGCGGGCGAGAGCAAGGCATCCGCCATGTGCATGTTTCAGTCGTCTCCTTGTCCTGGCTTCATCCGCCATTATACCCAGTTCAGCCGCCGTGAAAATAAACAGGGTTGACGCCAAGGGGGAAAGGGTTGTTTACAATGCTCCATTCCATCCCGGGAGGTTGAACCCATGCGGCCCAGGATCCAGACCACGGTTGTCGGCAGTTACCCCATCCCAGACTGGATGGCGGCACACCCCACCGAACAGGCCCTGATCGATGCCACTTCTGTCGTGCTCAAGGTCCAGGAAAATGCGGGAATCGATCTTGTGGTGGATGGCGAGCTTTACCGCTTCGACATCAACCACCCGGACACAAATGGGATGATCGAGTATTTCATCCGTCCGATCGAGAATATCCGGACCCAGTTTTCCCGTTCCGAACTGCTGCATTTCCGTGAAAATGAAGAGATGAACTTCCGTTCCAAACCCAGCGGCCTGGTCGAAGGCGAGATTGATGAAGGCACCCTCAATCTGCTGGATGATTACCGCCGGGCGCGATCTCTCACGTCTTACCCGCTCAAATTCACAGTCACCGGTCCCCATATGTTGTGCAAAACACTCCTTGATCTCCATTATCATTCCCGGCGAGATCTCTGCATGGCCCTGGCCGGAGTGCTGGCGGGACAAGTGGCCGAGATCGATGCAGAGGTGGTACAGATTGACGAGGCCAACATCACCGGGCATCCGGAAGAGATCGATTGGGCATTGGAGTGTATCAACCTGGTGCTGGATGCCATCCCAACCATACCCGCGGTTCACCTCTGCTTCGGAAACTATGCCGGCCAGACCATTCAAAAAGGGGGCTGGGACAGGTTGATCGGCTTCATCAGCGGATTGCACTGTGAACATGTCCTTCTCGAGGTGGCACACCGGGGTGACTGGGAGCTGGAATATCTGGCACGGATCAACCCGGAAGTGGGAATCGGTTTGGGAGTCATCGACATCAAGACGAACGTGGTAGAAACACCCGATGAGGTGGCGCGCCGGATCGATGCGGCGGCGAATGTTCTCGGGGAAGAACGGATTCAGTATGTCAATCCAGACTGTGGATTCTGGATGTTGAAACGGAGTGTGGCTGACAGGAAGATCCGTGCGCTGGTGGAGGGCAGGGACTTATTCGAGGGGCGTTGAAAAGACAGCACCCCCCGCCCTAACCCTCCTTTGCAAATGGGGAGGGGGTACATTTCCCCCAATCCCACTCCAAGCATACGGCGAGTGCGGTATGATCCCACTCTATGGACCTGACAACGAACCCCTGCCCACACCGCAGGCAGAACCTTCTTACCGGCGAGTGGATCCTGGTTTCCCCTCACCGCACCCAAAGACCCTGGCAAGGAAAGGTGGAACCAGTCCCGGGAAGTCAACGTCCCGCCTATGATCCCAAGTGTTATCTCTGCCCCGGCAACTCAAGGGCCGATGAGGCGCGGAATCCTCCATACACCTCGACCTATGTTTTTGATAACGACTTTGCGGCACTGCTCCCAGAAGCAGGTGATATCCCCAAGCAGAACCATGCCTTGCTTCAGGCCAGTCCGGTAGCCGGGAAATGCCGGGTAATCTGTTTCTCACCGCGTCATGACCTGACCCTCCCCCGGATGTCCATCGAGGATATCTCAGGTGTCGTGGATGTCTGGGCGAAAGAAACACTTGAGTTGGGACGGAGGTGGAGATGGGTCCAGGTTTTTGAAAACAAGGGCGAAATCATGGGTTGCTCGAATCCGCATCCTCATGGACAGGTCTGGGCCAGTGATGGAATCCCCAATGAACCCAGCAAAGAGGACTTTCATTTGAAGCACTACCTCGATCAAAAGGGACACAACCTGCTGGTGGAGTATGCTGAGGTCGAAAAGACAGCGGGTGAACGAGTGGTTGTGGAGAATGAAGACTGGCTGGCGGTGGTTCCCTATTGGGCCTTGTGGCCTTACGAGATACTCCTGCTCCCCAAACGGCATATCCTGCGGCTACCTGATCTCAGTCAAGACGAACAGGTTTCTCTGGCCTCGATCCTTCAACGCTTGTTGACACGTTACGACAACCTGTTCGAGACATCCTTCCCCTACTCCATGGGATGGCATGGAGCACCCACCATGGAGGGGGTGTTCGATCACTGGCAGCTGCATGCCCATTTTTACCCCCCACTGTTGCGCTCCGCGACTGTGAAAAAGTTCATGGTGGGATATGAGATGCTTTCCGAGCCGCAGCGTGATCTCACGGCGGAAACGGCAGCGGAACGGTTACGAGCAGTAAGTGAAAAGCACTATCTTCAGGAGGTGTAAATGATCCGGTGAAAGGTGAGAAGATCCTCCACGAAGCGGTCCCAGGTGTAACGGCTCCGGACTTTTTCCCATCCCTTGCGAATCCTTACAACACGCTCTTCATGGTTCGAGAACACCTCCAGCAGCGACCTGGCAAGCTCCCTCGGTTCTCCCTCCCGGAAAATCCAACCCGCATCACCGATAACCTCGGGGATTGATCCACTCGAGGAACCTACCACGGAAACTCCCGAAGCCATTGCCTCCAGCAGGACCCGTCCAAGTTGTTCCGCCCAAACAGGGGTCGTGAGTGAAGGCAACACGAGCACATCGAGACGGGAAAGGCATTCCTTGACCTTTTCCGGTGGAACCGCCCTGAGCCAGTCAATTCTCCCCTCGACATCGAGACTCTGAGCAACTTGATGGAGCCGAGGTTGATCGGGACCACTGCCTAATATCGCCAAGTGTCCAGGAATATGAGGCAGGGCCGAGATGAGTGTATCCACCCCCTTCATCGGGAGCAGCCTGCCAATGTAACCAATGTGCGGAGGATCGGATAAAGGCTTTTGGCACCGCCAGGTCAACTCATCCTCGGACAGGATGTAGGTGCTGGCGATGCCATAAGGAATGACTTCGACCAGCTGCTGAAAGCCACGCTGGAGAAGAACCGAGCGGGCAGCACCGGTAGCACAAACAGCGCCATTGGCTTTTCTGAAAACACGCTTCTCTATCCACGAATGGATGGGATCCAGCTTGGAACAATATGTCGCTTTCCGATAGATGTTCTCCCAGGTATAGAAGCATATTTTGGCTTCGGGGGCCAAACGATGAGCCAGCCAGACAGTTTGCCCGGCGAAAAGTGACCATGGCTCCTCAAGCAGCTGGATCACATCGGGCTGGAATTCCTTGAGAACTCTTCCCAAGCCACTCAGATAGAAGCCACGCGAGTATGATCCGGTCCAGAAGGTTCTGCCCAGCCGGATCAGATAGTCCGGATGATGGGTCCGTTCCGCATGGACATCACGCATATGTTCATGCCACCAAACCGGCGAGAGCACACACAACTCAACTCCGGGTTGCGATGCGATCTTTTCGTACCGTTCATGGTTGGACTCCAGAACCGCTGTCTTGTCAATGAAAAGAATTCGCATGATCGGGAGACCGTTCCCGGTCAAAGGCCCGGGTAGTCGGAAAGATGAATAATCGAAAGCGAGTTGATATACCCATGGGCTTCCCGTGGCCAGCCAGACACCATGCAGACAAGGTCTTCCTCTTTCAGTAATCCCATAGGAACCACCTGTTCCCTTAATGTCTGGACAATGGACTCCAGGTTTTCGGATTGTGTATGGAGGAGTGAATAGGTCCCCCACAACAGTTTCAACCGGCGAGCCACCTTCTCATCAGGAGTCAGGGCAACGATAGGAACCGGGGGACGATATTTGGCAATGACCTTTGCGGTCGATCCAGTCCGGGTAAATACACACACCGCCTTCGCCCCCAGGGCTCCAGCTACTTCAGCGGTCGCCTTGGCGGTGACCCCCTCGATCCCATCGGGCGCATCATCAAGACAGATATCCGGGTGTGGCGAAGTGATTCCGGATTCTGTGATCTGGATGATCCTTGCCATGGTCTCGACTGCTGCCACAGGATATTTTCCGGAGGCAGTCTCACCCGAAAGCATGACCGCATCGGTCCCATCCAGGACCGCATTGGCTACATCCGTCGCCTCGGCACGGGTTGGGCGGGGATTGGTGGTCATGGACTCGAGCATCTGGGTGGCAATGATCGAGGGCACACCAGACTTGCGAGCTTTCGCGAGGATTGTTTTCTGCAGGACTGGCATGGCTTCGACCGAGGTCTCCACACCGAGATCTCCACGCGCCACCATAATGACATTGGTAACCGCCAGGATCTCATCCAGGTGTTCCAGACTCTCCGGTTTCTCGATCTTGGCGATGACAGGCACTTCCTTCCCCAGGCCACGGATAATGTCCTTGAGGCTGGTAATATCCTCGGGACCACGCACAAATGAGAGGGCCACAAAATCGATGTCCGCCTGGAGGATTCCCTCCAGGTCTTTCAAGTCCTTGGGGGTCAGGCTCGGAGTTGAAAGGCGGGTTCCCGGGAGATTCAGCCCTTTCCCGGAACTGAGTGTTCCCGGGACACGCACGATACAATGGACATCCTGATCATCAATCCACTGGACCTCAAGCTGGATCAGGCCATCCGAGAGAAAAATAACATGTCCCGGTTTGACATCCCTGTGCAGGTTGGCGTAGGTACAGCTGACACAGTCGACCGAACCGGGGACATCACGGGTGGTCAGAATAAAGGATTGCCCCATTGAGAGGGTCACGGGTTCTTTTTCAAACTTTCCAATCCGGATCTTCGGTCCGCAGAGGTCCACAAGGATCCCCACCCGGCGGCCTGTTTCCTGTTCAGCGGCTCGTACCTGCTGAATTCTCCTTGCATGACTCTCAATCGTGCCATGGGACATATTCAGACGGGCAACATCCATCCCCGCCAGAATCAGCTCCCTGAGGGTTCCGGGATCATCACAGGCGGGGCCAAGCGTGGCCACAATGCGTGTACGCCTTAATTGCAGGGGGAGAGAACCGATCCTGTGTGGCATCATTGATCACCTGATTTCGTATTCCCTGTAAAGCTCCGGCATGACTACATCACGGTCACCCTGGTCTACGAGAAACTGGCGGTAAGCTTCTCCCTGCTCTTCCTCACCATGGACCAGGAAGATCCTGCGGACCTGGTTGCCAAGTTCCTTCCTGTAGCGGAACAGCTCATTCCTGTCGGCATGACCGGAGAAGGCATTAAGAACCTCGACATGTGCTTCCACCGGGTGGACCATGCCGAATATCTTCACCTCTGTATCCCCACGCAGGATCTTGCGTCCCAGAGTGTGATGTGCCTGGAACCCGACAATCAGGATCGTGTTGCGCTCATCGGAGATGTTGTTGCGCAGATGATGCAGGATCCGTCCCGCTTCGCACATTCCCGAGGCGGAAATGATGATGCATGGACCCCGGTCATCATTCAGGGCCTTGGAGTCCTCCACACTGGTGATGAACTCCAGTCCCGGGAATGAAAAGGGATTATCCTGGTGGTTGGTGAAGAGAAGCACCTCTTCGTCGTAACATTCCGGGTGAAGTTTGAAAACCTGGGTGATACTGGTGGCCAGAGGGCTGTCCACATAAACCGGAATTTGTGGGATCTTTTTCGCCACAAGTAATTTTTTCAATGCGAGAATCACCTCTTGCGCACGTTCCAGGGCGAAACTGGGAATGATGACCTTGCCACCCCGCTTAATGGTTTCGTTGATCACACGCGCCAGACCGTCATTACGGGATTCAATGGGATCATGGAGACGGTCGCCGTAAGTGCTTTCGGAGACAAATATATCGACATCCGGCGGCACCACCGGATCCCGCAGGATGGGAAGATCCCAACGTCCGATATCCCCCGAGAAGAGGAACCTGAGCCGTGTAGCCCCCTCCTCCAGATCGAGACAGACTACTGCCGAACCAAGGACATGGGCCGCGTTGTAAAAGGTCAGGTTGACTCCCGGCGAGATGGGAAGGGTTGTCTGGTAGTCGATGGCCACGAAGCGGGAGAGACAGGCGCGTACATCGGCGTCATCGTAGATTGGTTCGATACGATCCTTTTCGCCGCGCTCCTCTGCCTTGCGGTTATAGAACTCGGCATCTTTCACCTGGATATAGGCCGAGTCCATCAGCATCAGGGAGCACAGGTCGCGTGTAGCGAAGGTGGTATAAATCACCCCCCGGAATCCCTGCTTGACCAGGTTCGGGATATTCCCGGAGTGATCAATATGGGCATGCGAGAGAACCATCACATCGATTGTGGAAGCATCGAAAGGAAGGGTACGGTTGAGACGGTTGGATTCACTGCGTTTACCCTGAAAGAACCCGCACTCCAGCAGGATGCGTTTACCATTCACTGTCAGGATATGCATCGAGCCGGTCACTTCGCGAACCGCGCCCATGAACTGGACCTTCATCTGGGACTCCTTAGAGGATCATGGAATGATGCCGGGAGTAAGAGTATAGTTGCGTCTGGCCTTTCGGCAACGGGACAAGGGGGTTGTGTACCCCACGATCATCAAGGAGGTTGGTTTCATGGGGCGGTATCTGGCGTTCGATCTGGGGGCGGAGAGTGGAAGGGCTGTGGCCGGCAACCTGGAGAAAGGAGTCCTCTCTCTGGAGGAGATTCATCGTTTCTGGAATCAACCGGTGACCATGCGAGGGGCCCTTTATTGGGATTTCCCGCGTTTGTTGCGTGACATGCAGGATGGATTGGTCAAGTTTGTAAGGACCTATGACCAGGCTCCCTCGGGAATTTCCTGTGATAGCTGGGGGGTCGATTTCGGATTACTGGACAAACAGGGAAATCTTCTGGGTAACCCGGTGCATTACCGGGATACACGCACCGATGGGATGCCGGAACGGGTCTTTTCGCGAGTTTCCCGGGAGGCCATCTACGCCAAGACGGGTATCCAGTTCATGCAACTGAACACCCTGTTCCAGGTGGAGTACCTCCATTCCAGTGAGAACCTCCAGTGGGAGATGGCCGAAAAGTTCCTGCATATCGCCGACCTGGTTCATTACTTTTTCTGCGGTGCCATGGTGGTGGAATCAAGCCTGGCTTCCACCTCACACCTGTATGGAGCCAAGGAACGCACCTGGTGCATAGACTTGATTGAGAAGCTGGGGTATCCCGTGAGTAAGTTCCCGGAAATTGTGCCTTCAGGAACAAGGATCGGAACCCTGGATGAGAGATTGGCCGAGGCCATCGGAATCCCTCCTCAACACCGTAATGCACCGGTCATCGCAGCTTTGTCACATGACACCGCCGCTGCGGTCGCGGCTGTTCCTGCCGATCCCGCAACCAGGTGGGCCTACCTTTCCTCCGGCACCTGGTCTCTGCTGGGTCTTGAACTCCCTGAACCGGTCCTCTCAGAGGAAGCCTGCCGTCTCGATTTCACCAACGAAGGCGGGGCAGAAGGCACAGTCCGTTTTCTGAAGAACATCATGGGGCTTTGGGTTCTCCAGGAGTGCCGCCGTACCTGGGAGAAGCAGGGAAATACCCTAGACTACGAAACCATCGCCAAACTGGCCAGCGAGGCTCCACCGCGTGTGGCCTTTATTGATCCGGATGAATCCCGTTTCCTGTGGCCGGGTGACATGCCGGAACGTGTCCAGGCTTATTGCCGCGAAACTGGCCAACCCATTCCTGAGGAACCCGGCCCCATGGCGCGCTGTATCCTGGAAAGCCTGGCTCTCAAGTACCGTTTCGTATTGGAACGCCTCGAACACCTTTCCGGCAACAGGATCGAGGTCCTGCATATTGTCGGCGGCGGTGGCAAGAACCGTCTCCTCAACCAGATGGTGGCGGATGTACTTGGCATCCCGGTAGTGGTCGGCCCCACCGAGGCCACCGCGATCGGAAACATCATTACCCAGGCTGTCGCCATGGATGAGGTCAAGGGACTGTGGGAGGGACGGAAGATAATCGCCCGCTCATTCGAGATCGAGAGATACACTCCCAGCGGACAGATCGAGTGGAAAGAAGCCTACGCACGATTCAAGCAGATGATCGGTGGCTAATAGCCTGTTGAAAATGGGGGTAACCGTGGATTCCCGCAGGAACGGGAATCTTCTCTCGTTCCTGCCCTTACTTGGGATGTTCTTCGCCGGTTTCTCTATGAAGTCCTTGCTCCCACTCAGTCCAGGCCTTCAGCTCCTGCGCCAGCTTGAGGTCATGCATGCTATTCGAAATCGGAGTTCCTGGTGTTCCATTCATCCGGTTTCGCAGGAGATCCTCTAGTTGAGTGGCAAGCTTCAAAACCTCAGTGGACTTGGAAAGGCCATTAGGTGAAGGCATTTCGGCATTTTTCTGCAAGTCGCTTGACAGGATTGATCCACTCGTTTCCCGGGGAGCTGGAGAAGATCCCTCTTTCCTGGAAAAGATGACCGCAGCGATCCCCAGTGACCCCAGCAGGATCAAGGGGACAAGAATCATGAAGATCCCAAAGACCAGATCGAGATTTGGATTATAACTCAAGTTGCCGGTATCTCCGCTTAAAACTGGTCAACTCCCCGGACAGGGAGGCTCACAAGATCGATAACCTTATATCATGCCTTAAGGCTGCTTGGCAGAAGAGAGGGCATCCTGTAGCCTTATCCCCATGATCAATTCATCTTAACAAAGGGAAAAGGGGCTATGTTCAAATACGCTGTTTTTACCGATGAAATCACCCAGGATCTGGACCTGGCTCTGGCAGTGGCCAGGGAGTACCAGTGCGAAGGTGTGGAAATCCGTTCGGTCTGGGATACGGGTGTCCACAAACTGAGCGATGCCCAAATCAACGAGATCCGCAAGAAATGTCAGGATGCAGGGCTTGCGGTGTGTTGCCTGGGAAGTCCTTTTTACAAGTGCGAGATCGATAATCCTGCCGAAATCCAGGAACATCATGACTATCTCCGGCGGTGCTGCGAGGTAGCCCACAAGCTGGGAACTGACCTGATCCGAGGATTCACCTTCTGGCGCCGCGGTCCCGTTGAACCAGTCTGGAACCGTATCCTGGACCACTTCACCAAACCAGTCGAAATCGTGGAACAAGGGAACTGCCGTCTTCTGATCGAAAATGAAGCCTCCACCTACATTGGGACAGGGGCACAAACCGCTGCCTTTCTGGATGAAATTGCCAACCCCCGTGTAGCAGCGGTGTGGGATCCGTGTAATGTGTTATTTGATTTCGACAACGAGGAGGTCCCTTTCCCGGATGGATACCGCGCCCTGCGCAAACACATTGTCCATATGCACCTGAAGGATGCGGAAAGAATTGGCCCTAATGAAGCGCGTTGTGTCCGGATTGGAGAGGGACAGATCGATTACAGGGGACAGTTCCAGGCGCTGATTCAGGATGGTTACTCGGGTTATGTCTCCCTTGAGACACATTGGCGCCCGGTGGACATCACCAAGGAAATGATGGACCGTCCAGGCGGTACCAGTTATTCCCAGAATGCTGAAATCGCCTCACGTCTTTGCCTCGAAAGTTTCAGAAAGCTGGCCAAAGAGGTCAGCCTCACTGTTTAGGAGCCCACAAGATGGAAGTCCCCTTCCAATCGCGCAGGGACAAAATCGCGGCACGAGTCAAAGAGGCCAAAGTGGATGCCGCCTGGATCACCGGATTGGTCAACATCCGCTATCTTACGGGTTTTACTGGTTCCTATGCCCAACTGGTCATCACCCCGGAGAGTGCTTTTTTTTACAGTGATGGCAGGTATGAAGAACAGGCTCAATACGAAGTCAGCGGATGTGAGGTTCAGATATTTAAAAATCGGACATTCGCTGATGTCTTCGCACAAGACATCGGTTTGCATGGTTGGAAATCCATCGGTTATGAAAACCGTCATCTTACCTGCGAGGTATTCCAGAAACAAAAGGGGCTGGTGGATCGCGGAGTCAAATGGAAGCCACTCGGTGGCTGGACCGAGGAATTGCGTGTATTCAAGGACCCCACTGAGATTCATTTCCTCAAACAATCCTCCCTCATTGTCGACCATGTATTCAATGAGTTGCTCCCCTCCATCCATGAGGGAGTGACTGAGAGAGAGATCCTCAGAACAATGATGAACCTTTTCTGGGAGGCTGGCGCCAAAGGACCTTCATTTGATCCTATTGTCCTTTTCGGTTCACGCACTTCCCTGCCCCATGGCCAACCCGGTGACACCGTGTTGAGGGAGGGAAACTGGGTGCTGCTTGATTTCGGAGCTTACCATGATGGTTATTGCAGTGATTGCACAAGGACCTTTTTTTATGGTTCACCCGATTCGTTGCAGCGCGAAAGGCATCACCTGGTCATGTCGGCTTATCAAGAAGGACTCACCGCGGCCCGTCCCGGTATGGTCTGTTGCGATGTCGATGCCGCTGCACGGAAGGTTTTTGAGCAGGCAGGCTTGGGTGAAGCCTTCCTGCATGGGCTGGGCCATGGTGTCGGTCTTGAGATCCACGAAGGGCCGCGTGTGTCCAGACCCAGCCGGGAGGTTTTACAGGAAGGGATGGTGGTCACAATCGAACCCGGGATCTATCTCCCGGGTTGGGGTGGTATTCGACTTGAGAATGCAGTGGTCATTACCTCGGACGGCGCTGAGCCGCTCACATTCTGCGATATGAGTATAGACCCATGGCACAAATAGCGAAAAAACCGGATGAGACAAAGCAACCCAGACCAAGAATCCTGGTAGTGGAAGATGAACCCCACAGCAGGCTGATGCTGGAGAAGATCCTCTCATCGAATGGATACGAGATTTTGTCTGCCTGCAATGCAATGGAGGCCAAAGCATTTCTCACTTCCAGCCAGCCCATCGATGTCATCGTTTCGGACTGGATCATGCCAGAAATCGATGGAGTAGAACTTTGTAAATGGGTCAAAGCCAATGAGGACTTACGGAAAACATTTTTCATCATGGTCACGGTGCGGGAAGAGACTCGAGACAAGGTCAAGGGTCTGGATTCCGGAGCGGATGATTATGTCACCAAACCCTACGACGAAGAGGAATTGGTGGCTCGGATCCGCGCCGGCCTGCGGATGCAGGAATTACAGCGCGAGGTGATCGAGTTGGAACGTAAAGTTGCCGTGATTCAACTGGCGGCAACCGCTGCCCATGAGATCAATAATCCACTCACGGGCATCTTCGGCTATCTCGACCTTATGCGGATATCCCTGGAATCCGGGGCTTCTACAGAAGCGCTTCTCTGCTATCTCGATAAAATCAATAGCCAGGCAGTCCGGATCCGGGATACAGTGGCCAAGCTCTACACTCTCAAGGAGGTTCAAACCAAGGAATACCTGGGACAACAGCGAATCCTGAACCTTGAGCCGGGCGCTGAAGATACTGACGGGAAATGAAAACAACCAGATATGGAATCTTGTCTGCAGACTTCAGATTCTTCTTTCGATTATTGGTCATCAGTTTTTGGGTAAGTCAGCCAGCGATGGGGGATGAGGGGTCCACAATGGGTCTTCTGCATGCTGGTGTGGCCAAAAGCGATATCTCCTATATGACAGAGGGACTCCGGATCAACGACCCGGTCTATGCGAAAGCCCTGGTGCTGGATGATGGTCAAACACAGCTTGTCATCCTTGCGATGGATGTCACCGCGATTGGAGGGATTGGGGAGATTGGAGATGATTTTTTGCCAGGGCTGCGGGCACGGATTGAGAAGGAATTAGGCATTCCCCGCTCAAATGTCCTGGTCAATGCCTCCCATAATCATCCTCCCATGCGTTTTTTATGTGGCCCCGCAGACCAGATTGAAAAGACATTTGATGCAGTCAGCCATGCCCGGAACAATATGGTCCCTGTCAAAACAGGAGCCGGTGCCGGGTATGAGGACCGGATTTCGATGAACCGCACTCTCCGTTTGACGACTGGGGATTCCTGGACCATCCGCCACACTAATCCCTGCCCGCCGGATGAAGAGGTTAAAAGCGTGGGACCCATCGATCCAGAGATCGGTGTGCTTCGAATCGACCGGCTGGATGGGACACCCTTGGCGGTGATCTACAACTTCGCCTGTCATCTATACATGGGGACTCCAGAGGGTGGGATCACAGCGGATTTCCCTGGATTCGCCTCGCGTGTGATCGAGGAAAACCTCGGACATGACTGCATGGCGTTGTTCCTGCAGGGGGCAGGCGGAGACCAATCCCCGATCCTCTATAAAGATGTGAACCGTCCGAGAGATGCCGAACCTCTGGGCCTGATGCTGGGGCTGAGCACATTGAAAACAGTTCGAGAGATCCGGACTCAAGAGACTACATTGAATGTCATCAACGAGATCATCGAGTTGCCGAGGAAGAACGACTTCGAAGAACGGATAGCCGCGCTTGTGGCTGAACAGGAGATCCTGCTCAAGTCGCTCCGGTACACGAGCTTGAATTTCAAGTCGTTTCTGCCGTTGTATCTCAAACACACTCTCGATCCCAGACACCCGCTCGATTACTCCTACCGGTATCTTCAGACGGAATCCCTGGGGAGAGATGAAATCTCCCGAATCGATGAAGAAAACCGCGCTCACCTTCAGAAGTATCTCAACAACATCCATGCCATGGAGAAGCTGGCGAGAATCCAGGATGATATCGCTACCCTGAGGCGTCACCAGAAAATCAACTCGGATGCAGGTACCCCCACAGTGCCCATGGAGGTCATGGGGATCAGAGTTGGCAACTTCGTCTTAGTGACATCCTCCGCCGAGGTGCTCGTGGAGATCGGATTGAATGTCAAGAAAGCCTCCCCCTTTGAGCACACTTATATGGCAGCCTTCTCGAATGGGTATGTCCATTATGGTCCCCCCGCAGCAGATTACCCCAAGGGTGGTTATGAAGTCACAGAGTGCCTGCTGGCTCCGGAATGGCAGGAAATCTACGGAACCAAGGCCAAGGACATCCTGGAACGCTTACGCTGAGGAATGACTCCCTCGATAGTGGAGTGGATGTGAACACGATGGACGGAGTGGCGAATTTGTTCGTCTGGTGGCATTCCATTTGACGATACCGTTGCTTCGTGAAAAAGGGCAAATGAATTCGCCACTCCTTGGTTCGTACTAATGATCAAGATGTAAGCGGAACAGCCTGACCTCATTGGTCTGGTTGGGGCAGGTCACTTCTGCATAGACCCATACCTCATCTCCAACCCTCATCCATTGGGAGTACCGGAAGGTGCTGAAGAGCTGATTAGGAGTGGAGCTGACCGCGAAGGGGGCCTTAGGTGTCAGGTCCTGGATGCGATGCAGATCGAAGGTGAACCCCAATCCGGTGGCGATATTATAGACTGGGTCATACCACTTCACATTTGAGCCTTCATAAACAAACAAATAACCGAATCCCAATGGCAGTATCGAAGCGGGCCGGACAAAAAAGTCATGCCAGCCGGAGAGCTCCATGACAGACTCATAGGGACTCCCCACCGGTTCCCAGCGCTCCCCATCCTTGCTTGAAAAGTGATAGATCCGTTCGTTCCTTCTCAGATATCCGATCACATAACAGTGGTAAGCCCCATCAGTCCAGAGGATGACCGGGTCTTTGTATTCGACGGGAATCACATCACGCTCATAGGTCTTGGGGATAGATTGGATCACGGGCCGGGCGCTTGAGGGCTCAAACTGGGTGGGAGAGTCAGCATCCTGCCATTTGAGAATGCACCAGGGCCCTTCATGCCAGGGACCACAACCATACAACTTGAACTTTCCGGTCGCTGGATCCAATACCAATGCGGGACGTTCAAAACCGGGGATGGGCACCTGGTCACGGTGAATCGTGTGGACCTTCTCAAAGTTGATCCCGTCTTCACTACGGAGAATGCGGATCTCATAACCACGTAATCCTCGAGGAGATTCGGCAGTTCGCATCCGGCATGCCATCCAAAAGATGCCCGAGGTGTCCCGCACGACTGATGGTGCCCCTGCCCACCACTCAGGTTCTTCCTGATCGGGTTTAAGGATTGTCTGGAATTGTTGAAACTTGCCTGGAATCGAGCCAATCTCGAGTCCCACCTGCGGAGCAGGTCCAGTCCATTGGAATACTGCTGACATTTGAGCCTCCATTCAAAGAGAGACAGTCCTGATGCATTCTTAAACATAGAACTTTATGCTCCGTAGCATGCGATACACAAGCATCTTCAAAAACACATCCCAACCTCTATCCCACATCCGTCTTCTGGCCTGTCTTATCCTATTCATTTCATCGGGTGATTCCTGGGGGCTTTCCGCCACCGCTACCGCCTCCAGCCAGGCATCAGGCGGCATGGGACCATCCAATGTGCTGGATGAAAGTACCGCAACTTTCTGGTCAAGCGCAGTCTCTCCCACTCAGTACAGAACCGAGTGGATCCGTTTTGAGCTCGACCAGTTGGCCGCTATCCGTGGTATCACACTGACACCGCGTCAGAATGGCTATGGTTTCCCGAAGACCTTTCAATTGGAATACAGTTATGATGAGAACGGAACCTATTGGTTCCCAGTACCAGGCGCCAGCCGTGAAGACTTCGCTACTCCCACCGGGCCAGTCAACCTCATCATCACAGGACGGGTGTTTGCCAGGCGTCTGAGAATTACCGCCAACCGGCTCGGACAGGATGACTATGGCAATTATTATTTCCAACTGGCTGGAGTTTCCTTCATCGAACACCCAGCCAAAATACCCTTCCAGCTGGAGCGGGGAGGGGATTTCAGCAACCAGATCAACAACCTCTGGAATATCTTCGGTTCGCTGGGAGATGGAACCAATGCGGTCTATTCATTCGGTAACGAGCCCGCCTACTTCGAATGGATGGCATTGAAATACCTTTGGAATGACAACACGACTGGTTATGCCACTACCCTGCGAAGCCGGATGGTGGAACACCCGATCTGTCAAAATGGTTATGTGTGGTCCTGGGGAGACCAGATGCGCTGGCCTACCGGATATGGCCTGGGAGTCTGGTCACGTCACGAGGAAAACAACGCCAAGTACATCCTGGGCTGCTGGCGGTACTGGTGTTGGACACGGAATGACGCCTTTTTCAATATGACGGACTCCACCAAAGTTACGGGTTCGCCCGATCCCACTTCCTGTACCGATGTGTCACAAGGGAAGACCATCCAACAGAAGTTACGCCTGGCCATGCAGTACATCGATGATGAATTGGGAGGTTCCAATGGAGGAATCCTGGTCGAAAACTCAGGTGACACCGATGGAACCACCTCGGGTGATCCCACCAATTACTGGGACAACTGGCGGTTTGGTTACAAGAACGCCTATAACAACATCTATTACTACGCTGCCCTGGAGGCGATGGCCCAGATGGAGGAGACCTGGGGGAATCCAACCAGAGCTGAGGAACTCCACTTCCGGAGATCCAGTGTACGTCAAGATTACAACAAGGAGTTCTGGGATGCTGTCAAAGGGCGGTATATCGGTACGAAAGACATCACAGGTAAGGCCTGGGACTTTGGATTCACCTTCCTGAACACGGAGGCGGTCTATTATGGCCTGGCCGATCAGGACCAGGCCCGCTCAATTTTCGAGTGGCTGTCGGGATCAAGGATCATCGCGGGGGAAAACTCCACAGGCGCAGACATCTATGGTCTCAAGTGGGCACCACGTTCCAACACCATCGCCGCCGAGCGAAGTGGCCCACCTTATTGGTGGGAGGACATTGTGGGAAACATCCGGGTCGATACCAAAGCGGCCAGGTATGGGAATCACCTGGAGAATGGAGGTGCGATCTTCTACACCTCCTTTTATGATGTCCTGGCCAGGGCCAGGACCATGGGGATAGAGAATGCCGATGGAAGGCTGGGAGAGATCCTCGCGGAATTCCGCAAAGACCAGTTACGGCGTGATCCTGCCAATTCCGCCGGTGCGGCATGGATGTGGGGTATCATCGGAGAATTCCCGGAATCCGGATTGGTTGGGACATTACCGGTTTACCTCTATGGCGGTATTGAGCCGGACATCAACGGGCTTCATATCAACCCGCACCTGCCGGAGGTGATGGACACCTTAACAATCCGTGGTATCACTTATGCGGGAAGCACGCTTGACCTCACTATCACCCGCTCTACGGTGAGCGTTGCTTCCCAAAGCAATTCAACAAGGACGCTTTATCATCACCGGGAAGAAATTATCCCTGGTGAGACCCGGGTGTTTGAATACCAGGAAGGTTCAGACCTGATCCTTACTCTCGAGGCAGAACAGGCCAGCTCAATCACCGGCTGGGAATACCTGAAGTAACATGTGGAGAAGAAGTCTGGGGATGAGCAGACAGCCCATCCCCAGATTCTTGAGAAGTGTGGTTACTTGAGTTCGACAGTGGCGCCGACTTCCACCAGCTTGGCCTTGGCAGCCTCGGCCTCTTCTTTGGAAACACCCTCCTTGACCGGCTTGGGAGCACCATCCACCAGGTCCTTGGCTTCCTTCAGACCGAGACTGGTGAGCTCGCGGACCACCTTGATGACCTTGATCTTTTCGGCGCCGGCAGCGGCCAGGATGACATCGAAAGAGGTCTTCTCCTCGACCGGCTCGGCGGCTGCGGCTACGGGTCCGGCCATCATAACCGGGGCGGCCGCGGTCACACCAAACTTCTCCTCGAAGGCCTTCGCCAGTTCAGCGGCCTCAAGGAGGCTCAAACTACCAATGGATTCCAGAATTGCTTCAATCTTCTCACTTGCCATGATTCAAACATCTCCTTTGATGAATTTTTTTCATTTCTTAAGGACGGAAGCATTACGCCGCCGCTTGTTCCAACTTCTCGCAATACGACTTCAACAACCCAGCCAACTTGGTCGAGACACCATTGACACACCCCAGAATGTTCTGAGCGGGTGCCTGGATAGAACCGAGCATTTTCGCCAGAAGTTCCTCTCGTCCCGGAGTCTTGGATAGCGCATCCACCTGTGCTGCATTCATTACCTGGTTTTCCAGGATGCCTGCCTTAGGTTTGAGAAACGGATGGTCCTTGGCAAACTTCATCAGCACCTTGGGACCGGTGATCCCCTCGCCACAATCGACTGTGACCGAGGTGGTTCCCACCAGGTGGGGTTTCGCTTTAGAGCGCAGTTCTTCCGGCAAGGCCAGCAGAATCAGGGTATTCTTGGCTACCACATATTCCAGCCCGGCATTACGGCATTCACGCCTGAGAGCATTCACCTCTTTCACTGACAAGCCCTTGTATTCACTGAATGTCAAAGATTTTGCCTTCGAGAATCTCTCAGTCAGATCCTTCAGTATTTCCGCTTTTCCCGTACGATCCAATCGACTCACCTCCCTTCAAAAAAAGTTTGTATCTTGAGGGGGATCCACCCCCTTTATCCACCGAAAAAAAAACCCGCTCTACCGAGCGGGCTTGGATGACAGTTGAATGACGGAGCGGAGAGGCTCCATTCAGTTTCTGTAATCTTGTGGCCCGGTCTCGGCTGGAGTTCTCTGGATTAAGCCCGAAGGCTCCTGCTGTCTATGACCGATGACAACCTGACTGCAACTAGGCCCGAATCTCTCCCGGATCCACGCGGACACTTGGTCCCATGGTGGTCGAGACATAGACCGACTTGATATAAGTTCCCTTGGCCGAGCTGGGACGTGCACGATTGAGCGCATCCGCCACGGCCTGGATGTTTTCGTGAAGGTTCTGAACGCTGAATGAAACCTTCCCGACAGGAGTGTGGATCACACCTCCCTTGTCGACACGGTACTCGATACGTCCCGCCTTAAAGTCCTGGACAGCCTGAGCGACATTGGGGGTGACTGTACCGGTCTTGGGGTTGGGCATGAGACCACGCGGTCCGAGGATCTTTCCGAGTTTTCCAACCTCACGCATGACATTCGGGGTAGCAATGGCGACATCAAAGTCGGTCCACCCCTCTGTCGTAATCCGTTTGACCAGGTCATCGAGACCGACATGGTCCGCGCCGGCATCCTGGGCCGCTTTGACATGATCACCATCCGCAAAAACCACCACCCGGACAACCTTGCCAGTCCCATGGGGAAGTGAAACCGTGCCACGCACCTGCTGGTCGGCATGGCGTGGATCCACTCCCAGGTTAACCGTGAATTCGACAGTCGCATCGAACTTCGCGGGCGAGGTTTCCTTGGCGAGAGTGATGGCGTCATCCAGGGAATACTGCTTGGTGCGGTCTACCTTGGCTTGCGCGGCTTTGAACTTCTTTCCGTGCTTCACTCTCTCCCTCCTTTTTTTTTATAGAACTCTCCGCCAGGCAGAGAAGTAAAACTACCCTTCGATGACCTCGAGGCCCATGCTGCGTGCGGTCCCAGCGATCATTTTGGTGGCCGCATCGAGATCCATGGCATTGAGATCCGGCATCTTCAACTTGGCGATCTCCTGAACCTGACTGCGGGTTACCTTGCCCACTTTATCCCTTTGGGGAACCGCCGAGCCTTTGGGGATTTTGGAGGCTTCCTTGAGGAGATAGGGAGCCGGTGGAGTCTTCGTGACAAAGGTCATGGTCCTGTCAGCGTAGACCGTGATTTCCACCGGGATGATGACCCCTTGCTGGTCCTTGGTCCGGTCATTGAATTGCTTGCAAAACTCCATGATGTTCACACCATGCTGGCCGAGGGCCGGACCCACAGGTGGAGCGGGTGTCGCTTTCCCGCCTACGCATTGGAGTTTGACAATCGCGACGACTTCTTTTCCTTTTTTCGGGGGCATCTTTCTTCTCCTGCAATCTTCTTAAGGGAACTAAGCGGCAGTCTTTTCGACCTGGAGGAAATCCAGCTCGACCGGCGTGGCCCGTCCCAGCATTTCAATCATCACGGTGAGGCGTCCCCTTTCGGGGTTGATCTGGGCCACAGTTCCGGCGAAGTTGAGGAACGGGCCATCGATTACCTTCACACGATCGCCCTTCTCAAAACTGATCTTCGGACGTGGCGCCTCACCCGTCTGCTCCATCATCCCAAGGATGTTATTGATCTCGGCTTCGGTCAGTGGTGTGGGTGTTTTCCCCGGGCCAACGAATCCGGAGACACCTGGGGTATCCTTGACCAAGGCCCATGTATCGTCAGTCAGCTCCATTTCAACCAGAACATAGCCGGGCATGATCTTACGGGTGGCTACACGCTTTTTGCCATCCTTAATCTCGGCTACTTCCTCAGTTGGGATGATAACCTGCTTGACATGCTCCTCCAGCTTCTGTTTCCGAACCGCATTTTCGATCGATTCCTTCACACGGTTCTCGAAGCTGGCGTAGGTATGGACGGCGTACCACTTGTAATCGCTCATGGGTGCTCGCTTTGGTTAGTCTCAGGTCAGGCGCTTCATCTGCTGATAGATCGCTGTTACCAAGGCCTGTGCGCCTCCCATGTAGATCGACATGATCACCATGACAACCAGAGTGACCAATGTTGAGTTCTTCACTTCTTCACGGTTCGGCCATGTAACCTTCTGAAGTTCCGCCAAAACCGAGATGATGAACTGCCCAAACCGGGACTCACGGATGATTTTGGCTTTTTTCAGATTGTCAATACAACGCTGTAGAAACTGTTCCATTGGACCTTCTACCTGTCCTTCATTCAGGAGTGGCAGGCCAGGAGGGATTTGAACCCCCGACCCCCGCGTTTGGAGCGCGGTGCTCTACCGGGCTAAGCTACTGGCCTACAGGGTAAACAATGCCAACCTTTATCGGCTTTCACGATGCGCGAGATGCTTTTTGCATCGTGGACAAAACTTACGGATTTCCAGCCGGTCCGGATGGATCCGCTTGTTCTTTGTGACCGTGTAGTTGCGGCTCTTGCACTCGCTACACGCCAGGATGATGGTTTCCCTTGGCATTTCAATCAATCCATTCCTCATTCCGGATCACGTTAAAACCATCCGGAGACCATCCCATTCACTACTACCCAAAGGCAATAGCTACCAAGAGCTACCTCATCCTAACCTTTCAAGATATAGAAGAGGAGTATGGATATGTCAAGGTGTCGGGCTGTTTGATCAGAAAGGGACTTCCTGAAAGCCTAATCTCACAATTGACTCGGAATCAGGCTTCGATAGCTCATTCATGGAGCAGTTTTCCCCTCCGCCCTCCCGCTGATCCACAATTGACACCTCTTTCCACGGCACTCACACGGACCTCCATTCGTCATCTGTTCGTGCCAAGTATCGTGTCAACCATGTCCCTGAGGACTTGTCAATTATCTCCCCGGTCTATACAGGAGGATTGGGAGGGAAGAACTAACCGATAGAATCAAGATTCTCGACTCCCCTTATTTCGCTTCCCGGACTGTCCAACATCCAAAAATCCCACCCGCATAACCAGTCTTCCTGACAAAGGTCACTGTCACCTCCTCTTTGCCCTTGGTCAGCTCCTCTGAGATAGGGTACTCCACTGCAAAGAAACGTGTTCCACTCTCTCCCTCCAGCTTCACAGTGGTAAGAATCTGATCCTCGACCAGGATATCAAATTCCCTGCCCCGGTCCGCACCCCAATAGACACACCGGAGACTGGTGGGTTGAGTCGGATCCACATTCAGAGTCCAACTCCAACGTCCCTCGGCATGACGCCAATTACGGTTGAGGTGGCTACCGGTGACACTGTTCTCCACGACAAGACCATGCTCCTTCTCGGAAATCTCATTACCGACCAGAACAGCATCGACCACACGAGCGGGATCGGGTTTGAAGACTGTCTTTGCTTCCTCCGCCTTTTGATCCATCAGCTTCTGACGGTCAGACCCCTTGGGCACGACTGGCCAGTAGAGACCATACCGCTCGCTGATAACCTGGTAGAAGGGCTTGAATATGATCTTGCGCGGCTGATCGCGGGTCTCAAAGGTCAGGGGCTTACCCTCCACAGGTTGGAGGAAGGAGGTGTCAGTGGGGGTATCAGACAGGAAGTAATAGGCTTCCTCCTCCCCAGGGAAACCGGTCTGGCTTGGATTGGGGTTGTCAGAGCGAAGCGTGGGCAGACCGGTCTCCAGAATACCCGCCAAGACGATGGGGCCATAGGCGAAAGCCACCAGGTTGGGATCATCGGGCATCGGAACAGTCCTCAGGCGCATCGGCATTTCCATTTCGACCCTATCACCATCCTTCCAGAGACGCTCAATGCGAACAAAGGAAGACAGAGGAGTGCTTGTATCCAGAGGAGTCCCATTGACCTTCAGACGAACCCCCTGATCAGCCCAACAGGGAACCCGCAAACACAGGGCGAAGGTGGTGGGTTGGGCCACATGGACAGTCAGAGTTGTGCTGGGCTGCTCCGGGAAGGAGGTAACCTGTTCCAGACGGATGCCCTTCTCGGTCCAATCCAACTTGGATGGAATGAAAAGGTTCACCAGGATTCCATTTTCATTATGGAAATAAATGCTGTCACCGAGTTTCGAATAAGTTTCGATGCCGGTTCCATAACAACACCAGAAAGAGGTTGTCGGAGTTCCATAAACTCGCTGAAAACCGGTCATCTGGGGGACGTAATACTCCAACATGCCGGTTTCGGGATCCTGGGTTCCGAGGATGCCATTCCAAAAGGCGCGCTCGTAGTAGTCCGCATACATGGGATCCCCGGTAGCGCACAGCAAGTGACGGGTCAGGCGCAGCATATTGTAGGTCTTACAGGTCTCATGGGTGGTGGTGGAGAGTTTTTGCGCCAACTGGTAAGGCTCCCCCCAGACCTCGGCATCCGTGGTACCGCCCGTGGCATAGGAACGTGCTCGCATCACCCGGTCCCAGAAGAAGGATGAAAGGGAAAGGTAACGGCTCCTGCCAGTGAGTTCATACTCACGCATCGCCGCGACAACCAGAGGGATATGGGTATTCCCATGACGTTTGGCGAGGTTGTCCTCGCCGCGCGCCAGAGGATCCAGAAAGGAGCTCTTCTCGAATTTTTCAGCAAGAGCTTTGTGCCTGGGATCCTGGGTGACTGAGTAGAGGTTCCAAAAGGCTTCACAAACTCCACCCTCCTCGGTGTGATCGAGGATGTGGTTGAGCTCTTCATGGGTGAACTTTTCGGTGCGCCTACTGAAGTAATCCGCCATTCCCTTAAGGACTTCGAGGGCCTGAGTGTTGCCGCAATACTGGTATTGGTCGAACAGGCCAGCCATGATCTTGTGATAGTTGTAGTAGGGTGCCCAGGGCAGGTTGGTCAATGATTCGAGCCGGTCGAGAAAAGAGTCGGGATATCCCGACAGGTACCCATTTCCATGGGCTGCCTGGCACTTGGCCATCTCACGGACCATCAAAGCCCCGCGTTCTTTAAAACGTTCATCCGAGGTGCTCGCATACATCAAGCCCAGAGCCGAGAGGTAGTGGCCGGTGAAATGGCCACGCACCTCGATGGTGGGGCTTTCCCAGCCGCCAAGGGGTTCACCGGGGGCATCCAGACCGGCCTCGACCCGGAAATTACGCAGAAGCCTGTCCGGCTCAAGACTCAGGAGATACCGCTGATTCAACTCTTGGGCGGTCTTGAGAGGACCATCCAGAAGACGGACTTCCTCGAGGTCGAAGGGCTCATAGACCATTATAGGGACCTCCTCCTGAGCATGGCAAATCACCGCTAACACTACGAAAAGGCTGGCGCATAAAAACCTGTCAATCCATCTTTCGATCACAACAGGGCTCCCTTCGTTACATGATTCACCCCTGTCAAACGCCTGATACTGTGGCACTGGAACTCTCGAGCTCATCCCACTCCATTCCCAGTTTCCGTGCCGCAAAGCCCGCCTCCCTGAGCCAGTCGCCATACACCATCATCCAGTGGGAGTCGCGGATCTCCTTGATGAGCTTGCGCCAATTCCCCTGGATGATGACCTCCTGCTGGGAGCGGCAGATCTCCAGGAAGGGATTGCTTTCCACATTGCCCTTGAATCCAAGCCAGCGTCCAGTGGCATATTCCGGATCGATGAAGGTCACCTCCTGTCCTTTGGGCATCTCCACCTTGGGGGCCGCGCCATATTCGGACTCGTAGTGGGTCACAATCCGCGCGGGTTCATAACGTTCGCCATCCAAGCGCCTGGGGGATGTGCAATGCGCGCAGGTGACCAGGCCCTTATGCGGGAAAGTCGAGTTGTGCATGAAAACCGGTCTGCCAGAGATGTAACGCAGGAGCATGCCAGCCGGGATCACCACGAAGTCCGATTCACAGAAGGCCACATAACCTTCATCCATGAGCAGTTCCAGAGTCAGGCAGGCGGTGGTTTCAGCCATCGGCATGATGGTCCCCATGCAGGACTGGATGGTGAAGGAGCTGCAATCATTCTCCGCCATCAGGTCTTTGAAGAGCTGATAGAGCATGAAGGAGTTGCGGACAAAGGGAGTCTCGGTTTCCAAGGATGTGCCGGGCAGAGCAAGATAATCTCTGGTCCAGGCATCGCATTGGGTCATGAAATTGCTGTCCTGCAACATGCTCTTGACCCGTTTCTCGATATCGGCGTAGGGGACATCGAGGATCTCCATTCCAAACCTTTTACGCGCCAGGTCGGGAGCTTCAGGAGCGTATTTCCCCATCGGGCCACCCAAGGCCACAATCCTCGAGCCACGCAGGTTCCGCGCCCCATACAAGGCCCGCAGTTTCCACAGCAGTTCCGCTTGGTCATCCACGGCCACATCCTCAAGACAGGGATCATAGGAGGGTTGATCGCCGGGAGGCGGAGGCCCAATTTGGAGGTACTTTGTGCTGAGGGCTTCGTACCAATAGTAGACTGGCCCCTTGTCATGGCGGACATAAATAAGGGTCGGAGCCTTCCTGGAAAAACACGCACGGAGGAGGTTCCCCCCGCCTGTGGCTGGATACACGATGACTGTGTCATAGTCGATCCGGTGGATACCTTCCAGTTCTTCAGGGGCGCGTACTTTCCGGACTGGCAGGAACTCAAGTGTGATCCCTGGCGTTTTGGCAAGGATCTCCAGTTCCGAGGTGATTCTTGCCACCTCTTCATTGGCGGCTTCCTCAGTCTGGATCCCCCCCCAGGACTTCCAGGAGGTCTGAAACTTCTTCTGAGGGGTGGCATACATCAGGATCGGCTGGACACGCAGAGGCTTCCCATGGTTGACAAAGACCTTATTCGGGTCCCAAGCCTCTATGGCAGTTCCTGCGAATGCTCCAGGTACAACTCCTCTCAGGAAAGGTAAACCGGCCGCAGCCAGGGCTCCTGTTGAAAGAGTCAGAAAGGTCCTTCGGTCGACACATCCACAGCACATGAGATTCTCCTTCCCCATGAGGATTCTGATTGATTCAAAACTTCTCGAGAGAAGTTTTGATCCTTATGGTGGTACGAGTATACCATAACTCATTCTATCCAAGGGAAGTCTGTTGGATGGTCTCCTGATAAGAAAGGTTTCCTTCTTTTGGGGGGATCTGCCATCATGGGAGCTCAGCGTGGACACAAAGCGGGATTCTGGTAGCCTTGCTCCATGTCATTCAAGGGGAGGAGTCTTTTATGAATTGGAGCCGTTTCCCTTGTGTTCAGGTGTGGTTTTTGGGTGCCCTCTTTTTTGCTTTCACCAGCGGTGCGGAGCCCCCTTCGGTCATCCTGATCGATGGAGATATGACTGACTGGGAAGGGCTCCCTTCGTATTCCGATCCGGCCGGAGATAATTCCAAACCGGGCACCGATGTACTCGAATTCAAAGTGACTCATGATGAGGCGGCGCTGTACTACTACACGCGCCACTCAGGCCCGATCATTTCCGAGGATGCCGGGACAGGTGGTCAGGGACGGTTCTACTACCTTGTGTTTGTCGATCTCGATAACAATCCATCGACTGGATTCAATCCTGCCACCACCGATCCGGATTGTTACTCGCCTCTTTCACTCGGTTGTGATCTTGAATTCGAATTCGAAAGGGATTGGAACGATTCCTCCTCGGCTTACCAGGTACAGCATTTCTATGGATATGGAGGCCCGGGAACGCTTGCCCAGAACAGGCTCGACCTGAAACCGGGAGGTTTCCTGCGTTTCGGCCCGGCAGATTATGACAACAAGGCACAATTCAAGTTCCTTGGAGAAGTTATTCCGGATGATGTGGTATTTACCGACGACATCAAAAGATCCGGCTACACACCGGGAGAGGATGTCTTCATGACCCAGGCCTTCTCCCCTGATATGACGCAATCCGAGATCCGTGTTGATTTCCGTACAGCTCTCAAGGATCAACAGGGCAACCCTCATCTGGCGATTGGGAAAACGATCTCGCTTGGTTTTGCTTGCGAGAGTTCTCCCTGGGCGGATTGCGGGGATGGGATGGAGGCAGTCATAAACTATACACTGGATGGGCCATCAGAGGTGAGTTCCTGGATGCTTGTCCGATAATGGAATACCTGTTGTTGAAAAAAACTGGAGTGGATCATGAATGAAATTCTGAAGCGGCGGATGGGACGCAGGAATCTGATGAAGGGGGCGTTGGCGATGACAGCAATGCCACTGGCAGGAAGAGCCTGGGGTGCGTTTTCAGGGGAAGTGGGTTCCAGGGTCAGGAAATTTCACGCCTCGATTTCCATCGATGCCTTCAAGGCGGATCCGGAACTGCTCGGAATCATCAAGGCCGCTGGAATTGATGAGGTCTGGATCTCGTGTTTTTTCCAGGGCAGCTGGCATCACACGATCGAGGAGGTCAGTGAGTGGAAAGGACGGATCGAAAAACATGGGATGGCAGTACGTCAAATCACCATCCCCTTTGGCCATCCCACCTTCACCCAGAATGCTCCGGACTACATGCCCTCGGTCGATATCACCAAGTGGAAACCGGGAAAACGTCCCAACGGGCAGACCTATTATGGAGTCTCGCTTCATCCACCCATCACCGAGGCCAATGTCGAGGCCATCATGAAGATCAAGACCACCGGGCCTGGAACTATCTTCCTTGATGATGATTTCCGTCTCGCCCCAGGGCCTGGCGACATCGGGGGTTGCTTCTGTGAGGAACACAAGGCCAGGTTCCTCCAATCGCATGGCTATGGTGAATCTCAATGGCAGGAACTGCTCCATGGCGCGGAAAATCATGTGTACTCACCAATTCTGATGCAGTGGGTCACCGCCACCTGTGATGAACTCACCGCCTGCTTCAGAGCCCAACAGGAAGCTGCGCTTCCGGACACGCAACTTGGCATCATGGTCATGTTTCTCGGGTCCGAGAGAGCGGGTATCCGTCTTCCCGACTACACGGGTGTCCCGATGCGTGTCGGTGAACTGATGTTCGATGACCGTTCCTTCAACCCACTCAGGGGCAAGACCAACGAGCTGTTCAGTGCCCTGATGCACCGGCGTTTTACACCACCTGAACTGGCTTTCAGCGAAAATACAGCCTGGCCACCGAATGATCTCTCGGCCTCAAACATGGCCGCGAAACTCTGTATCTCCACCCTTGGGGATATCCGCAACACGATGTTCATGAGTGGGCTCACTCCCTTCCCACGGACTCACTGGGCAACGCTGGGGCCCGCGATGAAACGCAATGCCGAAATCCATCAGAAACTAAATGGGCATGTCCCGCGCGGTCCCTTCAAGCACTTCTGGGGTAAACGCAGCCGTTATGTGGGCAATGATCAGCCCTACAGCCTGTTCCTCGCCCTTGGAGTGCCTTTCGAGGTCACAGAAGAACTGGCCGCTGACGGTTGGACTTTCCTTTCCGATTTCGATGTCCAGGCGGCGGCCGCTGGCGAGATCCATACCCAAGGCACAAGGCTTGTCCAGCGTCCCACTCAGCCAGCAGTCAATGCTGAAGCAATTTCTTTGGCGGAGGAGCTTCCTGCCCTGTTTGCCTGGCGTCAGGAGATTCTGCCTCAACTCAAGGGAATTCCTTATGTCGAGGAGGAGAAAAGCGTGGTCTGTGGTTGGTATCCCTCAGCGAGGTCAGTGCTTTTATGGAATCTCGATACCAGCCCGCAACCGGTCACGCTCCGACTTAATGAGACTCGGAGGCCTGTTACTCTTCCTCCGCTGGGTATCGAACTGATCGAAGATTTGGGGTAAGCAGCATTGAGTGAACCATCTGGCTTTTCACTGGGGACCTTGGATTATGCGGCCTTTGCCGCTTTCTTCATTGCTCTTTCGGTGATTGGTTATTTTACCGGAAGACGGGAGCGGGAGAGTTCGGAATCCTATTTCCTCGCGGGACATCAGCTTCCCTGGTATGTCATAGGTGGTTCTTTCGTTGCCTCGAATATCAGCAGTGAACATTTCATTGGCATGATCGGCGCGGCCTATGTTTATGGGATCTGTGTCGCCGTGTCGGAATGGGCGAATGTCTTCACGTTTTCACTGCTTATCTGGTTCTTTATTCCATTTTTGATGGCTTCTCGCGTATTCACCATGCCGGAGTTTCTGGAACGGCGATTCTGTCCCTCGTTGCGTCAATTTTTTGCACTCGTGACTGTGATCAGTAATGTCGTCGCCTTCCTCGCTGCGGTGCTTTATGGTGGTGCCTTGGCGCTACAGGAACTGTTCGGGTGGCCATTGTGGTTCTCCATCATCACTTTGGGCATTGTCGCCGGAGCATGGGCCATTTATGGAGGACTCTCCTCGGTGGCCTGGATCGACTTTTTCACCATCCTGGTCATGATTGCGGGAGGCGCAGTGGTTACTATTCTCGCGCTCCAGGCAGTTTCAGGGGATTCAGGGTCGATCGTGGAGGGATTCAGAAAAACACTGGAGGCCAACCGCGCCAGCGAGGGTGTCTGGAAACAGGCGGTTGACGCCAAGAGCCAGATCCTCGCTGGAACTGACACCTATAACCGTCTCTCGGTCATTCAACCCGCTACCCACCAGCTGTGGCCCTGGCCAGCCATCATCTTCGCCACCTTCTCGTTGAGCCTGTGGTACAATGTCCTCAACCAGTTCATGATCCAAAGGGTACTCGGCGCAAAAAACATTTACCATGCCCGCATGGGGATTGTGCTGGCTGGTTTTCTCAAACTCATTCTTCCCGCCATCATCGTCCTGCCGGGACTGGTATTGTTTGCGCTGCATCCAGAGGTCTTGCTGCTACCCTGGGACCAGGTCCAGCCTCAAGCAGACCGTGGGTATGTGCGTCTGCTGGAAACGATCGTTCCTGTCGGATTGCGTGGACTTTTTCTTGCAGCCCTGTTCGGAGCGATCCAGTCGACTGTCAACTCGGTTTTGAACTCTACCGCAACCATCATCACGCTGGACTTCTACAAGGAGGTCATCCATCCCAAGGCCACAGACGAACGTCTGGTGAGAGTGGGTGTCTGGAGTTCCGCGGTGGTCCTGGTGATCGCAATGGTACTGGCTGGTTTCATACAGGCCCTCAGTGGTGGTCTCTTTGTCTACATTCAATCGTTGTACGCCTTTTTCGCGCCACCCTTCGCGGCGATCTTCCTGCTTGGAATCGCCTGGCGGAGAATCAATGCCACCGGGGCCACCTGGGCCGTTTTTCTGGGATTCGCTTTTGGGATTGGAATCAAAGTCTTCCTGCAATTCTCGGAGGATCCCCCTCCCTGGCTGGTTCCGTTCTTCAACCAGTCCATCCTGAATTGGATTTTCTGTGTGGTGGTCTGTATCACTGTCAGTCTAACGACAGAGCCACCACCCGCCGAAAAAATCAACGATCAACTCACCTTCAACTGGCAGAAGATGAACATCTACGAGGGGTTGGGAGACCATTGGTACAGCAGCGTGGTAACCTGGTGGCTGATTTTCGCGTTAGGGATCCTCGGATTGGGAGTTTATTTTTCCGGTCTCTTATTTGGCTGATAGATCGACACAAATCAACTCCTTGTCGCTGCGGGCATAGACACAGCGATTGGCAAAGGCCGGATGTGACCAGCAAATCGGAGCCTCGCGTTGCGTCATTTCGGTGGTTGGCTCGATAAGCCGGGCACGGCTGATGACATTGACTCCCTCGGGAGACAAACGGGCGATGATCAGATCACCATTCTCGCTGAATAAAAAGTATCGGTCTCCATTGCGGACCATGTGGATATTCCCCCAGCGGACATTGGGAACCACGGTCAGGTTTTCCCAGATCCGATCCCCATTGGAGGCATTGAGGCAGCGCAGCTGTCCATAACTGTCGACTCCATAGATGAAGTCTCCATCGAGAATCGGTGTGGAGATGATCGAGTGGAGGCTGTCGGTTTTGTTCTCATTCTTGCCCTGGCGTCTCCAGATTTCCTCCACTTCGAATTTGTCCTGCTTCAACTGGACCAGAAGAGAACCATCATAAAACGAGCTGACCAGAATGCGGTCCTTGTTCACAACCGGGGTGGCCACATTGATCACCATGCGCGATGGTTTGAAGGGAACTGTCCAAAGGACCTTTCCATTCGAAGGGTCAAGGCCTGAAAGGCTCCTTCCAGTCCAACAAACCAACACCTTTTTCCCCGCCTGATCCACCAGGACTGGGGCTGAATACGAAGCCGGTTCATCAAGTGCACGCCATTTCTCACTTCCTGTTTTCTTATCAAGCCCCACCACACAGGCGCCATTGACGCCCCCAATGTGCAGGATCACCAGATCACCATAGACAAGTGGAGAAGCGGCGATTCCCCAGATGGGCAGATCGATGTGGTATTCGCTCTTGAGGTCACGCTGCCAGATCACTTTCCCTGTTGCTGCCTCCAGGCAGTGTGCATGCCCCATGGTCCCCAGGGCGTAGGCATATCCCCCATCAATGGAGACCGAGGCGCGTGGCCCCAAGGGGTAATCGACCTGATAGGGGCAGGCATAGGAATGCGACCAGATCTGTTTTCCGGTGGCAGCCTCGAAACAGAGGATACGTTCCTGCTCAGTGGGATCGACCACCCGGTCAGTCAGATAGACACGCCCTTCCGCGACAGTTGGACCACTGAATCCACTTCCCACAGGAGCCTCCCAGACTGGTTGAAGGATCTCAGAGGAAAACTTTTCGACGATCCCAGTTTCATTCCAGACTCCATCCCGTCCAGCTCCGCGCCACTGGGGCCAATCCTCCGCGGAAGTGTCCACGGCAATGAGACCGGAAAGAAGGAAAAGGGTGAACAGCAAAAGGCAGTGCAACAATCTGGGCATGGAAGTTCAAAAGGTCCTTTCGGTGTGAGTGACCTCATTTTGATCAGAAAAAAAGGTGAAGGCTAGTGGCAGGCTGGAGAAAAAGGTGTGGATCAGGTTTCTGAGGAGTCATCCTCTGACTGGCCATAGCCGAGAGAACGCAGGAATCCATCGATATCGAGGCCGGATTCCGGAAGGGCGCGGTTTGGGGAAAAGTGGAGAGGATCGCGTATGAAGGCCCGCTGGCAACGTGGACAAAGATCGAGATTGATGAGCTTGTAGACTGTCTCTTCCACCTCACGCGGATCCCGGCTGCAGAGCTGATCGATCAATGCACGGATCTCCGCATCGTGATCCCGCACCAGGTCAGCCAGACCGATTTCAATTTCATCATACGCCGCACGCACATCGATCTTTACTGTATAGCGAAGATCATGCTTCTTCAGTAGCGCACCACATCCATCGCAGGTGATCGAAATCATCACGCATCCCCCTCGAGGGGATTCTATTCATTCCGCAACCAATGATCGATCCCGGATGTTTTGTCGATTCGACCGTTCAAACCGAAAGCGGCCTCCTCTTCGAGAACCGGGCAGGTGACTGGCTCAAATTCAATGCCGATACCCGCATGGAACAGCGAGGGATCCCGGGTTTCATTTCCCTCGATCCCATCCAGCAGGTTATAGAGAGGGCAGCCCGAGAGGATATGTCCCATAGGACCATTGCAGGGGAGATCCATCTCCGCGGTGCAAAGACAGACATGAAAAGGTTCACTGGAAAGGATGAAGATACCACCTGGGTATTTGTCATCACGGACAACGCAGAAGATCCTCTTGCCTTGTTCGTTCAGGCAGGTTTCCAGCTGAGAAACAAGGAGTTCGGGGATCACCTCGCAGAGGCTTGCCGACTTGGTTCGTCTGACCACCAGACTTAAGGTGCACTGGGAAACACTTTCACCACACACAGCCGGTTCGCAGTCATTTTCATCATAGGCACCAATCCCGAATTTGAGCTGCAACGATCCCTCATCCACAGGAAACTGTCCGGTACAACTGAAAATCAGGTGCGCGGCATAATCACAGACACAAGGTGCCTCTTCCGTGGGAGTAGGGGTCAGGGTAGGTGTAGAGACCAGTGTATTCGTTGGGGTACCGGTAGGAAGAGGAGTGAAGGTGGAGGTGGGTGGAGGCGCCTGGGTCCAGGTCATAGTGGGAAACGGGGTCTCCGTCGGTGTCAGGTCTGGACAGACAGCGGGGAAAACCTCAATACCGATGCCCGAATGGAACTCCTCCCACAGGTGGACCTCGTTTCCTTCGATCCCATCCAGCAGGTTATAAACCGGGCAGTGATCGATCATCAAACCTGTGGTTCCATCACACGGAAATCCTGCCTCGAGGGCACACAACCCGATGTGGAAGGGTTCACTGGACTCGATAAACAACCCACGGGGATCTTTCTCATCAGGCTTCACACAGAGAATACCCCGTGCATTCATGGCAAGACATTCCGTGAGTTGGGCCACGAGAATCGAAGGGATGACCTGACAGGGGTTCGCGGATTTTTCCTGTGGAGGAACAAGGGAAAGAGTGCATTCGGCCAATGCTTTTCCGAGGACAAAGGGTTCACACTCAGTTTCCGCGTATTCACCCAAAAGGAAACTGAGTTTGAGGAACCCTTCTTCGATGGAAAACTGACCCGTACATTCAAAAAGGATGTGGACCGCATAACGGCAATCGCACTCGCTTGGCTCCAAGGGGGTCTGTGTGACGGTTGGATCGGGTGCGGATTTGGGTTGGGTTGCCTGAATGGAGGTCCATGTCAGTCCGAGTCCAAGCAGAATTACCAGCAGCCAGTACAAAGTTTTTGATGACATGAGATCATTCCTTTCAACTCAATACCAAATGAGAACACACAGTTGCATTTCGAGAATTTTGGATCAGACACAACCAACCACTGATTAAATATCGCAAAAAACACACCGGTACCTTACCGAGTCGATGTTTCATAAAGTAATTTCAATATCTAAAGGGAGTTATGTTCTACTCTCCCCACCTGAATCCTGAGTCCCCAATCATCCTGATCGGGCGAATAGTTGTTCACCGGGGATGAATAAGTTGTTCAAGAAGGTGTACCTACTTCGTATTGGATTCCATGACAGGAAAAGGAGTCTGCTTGAAGGAACGGACCTGGCTTTTCCCGAAGAAGTGAAGATCCGCATAATCAAGAAGAGCATTCCAGTCCTCGGCATTATGTTCATGCTTGCCTTCGCGGTAGTGGATTCCATTCTTTCCGGGTACTCCAAGGAACTCAAAAACAGGCATGGCCGCCAGGTAAGTGGCCTGGGTTCCGGGCGGGTTCGCCCAGTGGTCACCCAAAGCATCTGTGCTGAGGAGTGCTCTGGGAGCCACGAGCACTTTCAGGAAGTGCTGATCGAAGGGAAGCCGGGTCTCCTTGTCCGCAAAGGTTCGGAAACGAGGATGAAACCAATAAGCGAAACGATTGGGATCGGTGATCACCGCCAAGGTTTCGGAGCCTTCCCCCTCGATCCGGTAACAACCCGCGCCACCACAACCCGAACCATTGGGAGCCACCAGGGTAATCCGTTCATCCAAGGCACCCGCAAGCAAGGCTGTCTTCCCACCCCGTGAGTGGCCAGTCATGGCAATCTTTCCCTTGTCCACACAGTCCAGGGTGTAAAGGTAGTCCACCAGACGGCTCCCGCCCCAGGCCCACACCGCCAGAGTAGCCCAGTCATATTCGGGATAGGCCTTTTGAGCACAACCTACGACATCTCTCTCATCCGGATCGAGGTCAGTTCGTTGATATTCGGCGATCATGTAGCCGCGTTTAAGAATCTCTTCTTCGATGGGGATATGTCCGAGTTTGTTCGTGTTTTGAGCTAAAACCGGCAAGGGGTGAGCGCTCTTGGGGATGACTGTCCGGATGTTACAGGTCACCTGATGCCCAGGGCCCATCGAGAGCAGCAGACGCTTTTCGTCAGCCAAACCGCCATAAACCACAGCAAAGGATATCTCTTTAATCTCCAGATTATCTGGCGCGGGCGGCATGTGACCATATTCATAGTAGAGGATCATGGCTTTGATTTCCTCGCGCCGTTTATTCCAGTCCTCCACATTTTTGACTGGCGAGCCATCTTTCATCACCAGGGGATTGGGAAGGTCCTGGATGACCGGGAGTTGTTCCACAGGGGGAAAACTGGTTCCTTCCGTTATGGCACCGCAGAGAGAAGCGGGGGAGAAGAACAAGCCCATGGCAAGCAGGGAGAGAATGGGAACCGAACTCTTCAGGAAAGGGAGTAGATTGTTGAGAGAGTTGACAGAGTCGGACATTTTCTGGAGACCTCCTGGACGCATCGTATGAACCTATTATGAAGTCAGGAGTCCACCATGGAATAGCCCAGCGGCGGAGTAGCGAATTTATTCGCTTTGCGATACGAAGCACGTAGTGCTCTGTAGAAGTGACACACGGCGAATGAATTCGCTACTTCTCCGCCAGGAAAAGTCTCACCCAAAGGTCTCCAGCAGCGAGTCCCGTTTACGGTAAGCCACACCATGAAAGACAGCGATCAGGTTTTCCTGCTCATCGGTGATTTTGATGTCATAAAACCCGAGTGACTTTTCGGCGGACACCTCCGAGGCCACCGCCTGGAGCACTCCCGTGGTTGCCGCGCGGATGTAACTGATGCTGGCTTGGGCTGCGACCGCGATGTTGCCATGAGAATTGCAGGCCGCCGCGAAGGCAAAATCAGCCAGAGAAAAGAGCGCGCCGCCATGGACGGTACGAACCCCATTGAGATGCTCCTCCCTGACCTCCATCCGCGCAACAGCGCTGCCCTTCCCCACCTCCAAAAGCTCGATGCCGAGATACTGTGCAAGCTTGTCATGCTCCTGGAAGAATTTTTTAATCTGTTCCACCGCTGTCTTCCTCCATTGCGTATTTTCTGACTGTACGCCAATCGGCATCGAGTCTCCGGGAGGCCTCCTGATAAGATCCCGCCAGGCGGATGGCATGACGACAATACCCTCGTATCACTTCATCCAGACTGACTTCGGCTCTTTCCATCCGTTGAAGCAACCGGCCCAGAACCGACCTCTCAGTTCTTTCCCCCACTGGGGGATCATAATCCGAGGCCACCAGGAGTGTCCGGACACATTGTTCGAACTCACGGACATTCCCCGGCCAGGGGTAACCCGACGAGATCAAGTCTCCGATCTTTTGCTCCAAGTCCGCAAGCACCTCCGCATCCACATGACCTAATGCCTTCTCCAGAAAATGGGGAAGCAGAACAGATGCTTCATCCGCACGTTCCTCGAGACGTTGCTGGAGCGGAGGGACACGGATCACGGTGGCCCCGATGCGGTAGAGGAAATCCTCCCGCATTCGTCCCTCCGCCACAAGAGCAGGGAGTTCCCGGTTGGTCGCGGAGAGGATACGTCCCTTGAAGTAACGTGGAGTCCTTTCTCCAAGTGGGTAGAACTCGCGTGATTGAAGAACCCTGAGGAGTTTGACCTGAATTTCAGGGGAAAGGTCTCCGATTTCATCGAGAAACAGCGCACCATATTCGGAGCACAGTTCGAGATGCCCTTTCGAGGCCGCACCAGCACCGGTGAAGGCCCCCTTGGCATGGCCAAAGAGCTCCGCCTCGATGAGCGTGGGGGTGAGTGCAGAAAGGTTCACCGCACGGTAACCCTGCGTGAAGTTCAAAGCAAAACGATCCTCACGCGGGAGGTAAGGAATGAATTGGGAGGTCCCGATCGCCTCGGCGACCAGGTCTTTTCCAGTCCCCGATTTCCCCAGAATGAGAGTCGAAAAATTGGCCATCCGGTCCTTGAGATACTGGAAGCTCCACAGCAGCCTGCGTGTGAAGATCGATTCCCACACCGACTCGCGCAGCTGGGCGATACAGGGGGAGACTCCGACAATGCGTCGCACAATCCCCAGGAATCCCCGGCGTAGTTGGAAACAGAATGCGAAGACATCCGCAATATCGACTTCATTCATCGACAGCGGTTCGTCACGGTAGCCGGGGCCCTCCACTAATCTAAAAAAACTGCTGAGGTCCGCCCGGAAATTTTTGAAGATTTCATTTCCAACTCGCGGTTCCTGATCGGGATTCGACCCACAGACATGAACATGCTGATCCAGGGCCTCACGGTAACGGGTATAGATCCAGATCCAGACCCCATTTCGCAGCAGGATCCGGTCTTCCCTGGGGAACCGGCTCCAGTCGCTGCGCGGCTCCTTGCTGAGAGAGGTCAGGCAATCATCGAGCCGGCGTGCAATCTCGACCGACCGCTTCTGCCATTCCTCCCAGTTCGAGAGATTGAGCGGATCAGTTGTGAAGGATTGACCGGTGAGTTGAGACTCCAGATCGACACGCTCCGCCCCGAAGGGATTGGACTCAGTGGAGGCGGTCACCAGTTCCAGAAACTGGCGATGATCGGGAGGGAGTTTGTCTTTCATTTTCCTGTTCCCTCCTGGCTGAGTATACATGTTTTGCAGTTGCTGGATACAGGTTTTGCCTCATCTTCTCTTCTTCATAAGGAAAGCCATCCAGGCAAGACGAAAACTAAACCCAATGTTTTCCTTATGTTAGGTGGATCATCATGCCTGTTATGCCAATCGGCATCCTCCCTGCTCTATCCACTGCAGGGGAAGGCAGAAAGGCTTCCCGGGATTTGCGGAGTCATTCATGCCACATATCAACAAAATTAAGACATACAGATGGAGAGCCGTGGTGTTCTCTAACACATGGAGTGGCGAATTGATTCGCCTTTACGTACGGAACCGCACCATGATATGCCAAGGAAATAAACGGCGAATGAATTCGCCACTCCACCCTTCTTACGCCGCAATCAGCTGGCACCGGAGTTGTACTCCGGTGCCGGGGGCCTTCTGGGGGAGTTGCACTCCCCCTCGTGTAGGAAGAAGCCTGGCGTAGTGCAACTTCGCCAGAAGGGTTCCGCCCACGAGATCATCTCTTGGGCGAGCTGGAAGATTCCACCAAGGAGGTTAAGTATCATGCGAGGGTTCATCTCAGTCTTTTTTGTTTTGAGACTCATCACGGGACTGCTGATCTGTCCGCAAGCACGCGCGGATGATTACTACTATATCCCTCTTAAAGAACTGACCCTGACTTCAGGGAGCTGGCCCTCCGGCCAGCATGAGCGTGATCCACGCTGGTACCGGTCAACATACTTCAACCTGGCCCCCTATGTGACGGGTCTAGCTGACGAAGAGATGTACCTGGATGCAAGTCCGGTTGAATTGAGAGAGATTCTCTCTTCAGGTTTTTCCACATCTTACATCACCATCAGATCCACTACGGGAAAAACACCTACGGGCCGAGTGTTTTTCCCGAAAGATGACTGGTCAGGTATGAGTTATGTGGACTTTGTTGTCTCAGCAACTCCCGGAGATCAGACCAAAGCGAAACAGCACTTCCTGGAAGCCAAACGGCGTCACTACTCAAAACTGTGGGGACAGAATATCCCCGGTAGCGCCTGGTTCCGTCACCAGGTGGAGATCACCAACAGTGAGCAAGGGAAAAAACCTCCCTCCGCCGAAGCTGTTTCTCCGAACAATTTCACCGCCGATGATTCCATCACCTATTCCCTCTTCACGGGCGGACGCGCAATCAGCGAGAACCTGCAACTCGACCGTTCACTGAGGAATATCACGGCCACGACTGAGACAGTTCCTCTCAATTCCATCGAGGGCATCACCACCGCCTCGTATGATTGGAGCAGGTGGCTCGCGGGGAACAAGCCGGTGCTGGATCCACTCGCATCAGCAATTCCCGCCGACCAACACGCTCTGTTCTTTCCTTCCTTCCAGGCGATGCTGAATATGCTGGATGAGGTCGAGAAACAGGGCACACCCATCTATGGCTTGCTGGAAACACGGGCTGAAAGCGCCCGGACACGCGAACGTTACCAGCATCAACTCTGCCTCTCCCCCGATGCGCTCTCACGTGTTCTCGGACCCTCATTGGTCTCCAGTGCCGCTTTTACCGGATCGGATCCCTATCTGCCCACCGGTTCGGATGTAGCCGTTCTTTTCGAGGCTCCCAATCCTGGCCTGTTGAGACTGGCTCTTGCTGGACGGCATAGCGCGGCGATCGCCACAAGCAAGGAGGTTCACTCCGCCAGCGGTACTATCCGTGGAGTGGGTTACACGGGTGTGGTCTCTCCAGACCGGAGGGTGTGCTCCTACATCGCCACGGTTGGCAATGTAGTCGCCGTGTCCAACTCGCTGTACCAATTGGAGCGGGTAATCGCTACTGCCAAGGGCGAAATTCCCTCGATGGCATCTCTGGATGAGTATAGATTTTTCCGTGGACGTTATCCACGTGGCAAGTCAGATGAGACAGGATTTCTGATGCTGACCGATGGAGCCATCCGGCGTTGGTGCGGACCTCGTTGGAGGATATTAGCCTCACGCCGCATCCGCGCATCCGCGGCATTAGCGGAAATTCAGGCGGCTAGTCTTGTTCAGATCGCTTCAGGAACCTCTGGACCGGGAGTGCAACTCCCGGCCCAGCTGAAGGGGATTGGGACCCAGCTGAAAGGAAACCAGCTGGATGGTTTGGGAGAGGTCTCCATCTCAGCAAAAGGGGTATCCTCATCGGTCTATGGAAACCTGGAGTTCCTGACTCCCATCGCTGAGATATCTGCTACAACAGTGTCAAAAGGGGAAAAACAAGCCTATGAGTGGTTCCGTGACAGTTACCAACGCAACTGGAGACGCTACTTCGATCCGATCGCAATTCGCTTTTCCATCAGTGATGAACGTCTGGCAGCGGATCTTTCGGTTCGTCCGCTCATCGCGGCCTCCGATTACCGTGAATTCATCAATATCACAGGCGCGCCTCAGGATCTTCCCGATGCCACGGAGGTCTGTCCAAATCCTCTCATGCAGTTGAGCTTCTCCTTTGACTCCAAGGCTGAACGGTTGAACAGGGATCTCGGGTTTTGGCTAACTCCAGGTTCCGCGCTGGCCCGGATCGGCTTCAGCTGGTTGGGAAACTGGATCACCATCGTAGCTGGAGAATCCGGCTTCTGGAAAGACCTGAGCCAGGTCATGGCCAAAGGGAGAGATACCACTACGTTTGAATATCTTTTCAAAAACCACCAACTCGTGCCCTTGTCCGTGGTCTTCGATGTGGGCAATAGCCTTGCATTGACTGCATTTCTACCGGCCTTGAGGGGTATGATTGAGCAGTCTGTGCCCAATATGACCCGTTGGGAAACAATCACTCAGAATGACCATTCATACGTCCAGGTTTCCGTGAAAAATCCGGATGGAGAATGGACTCCAGCCATAAACTATGCAGTGACCCCCAAAAGGCTGGTCCTTTCTCTCAACGAGGATCTACTGAAATCCGAAATGGCCTATGTCAAAGGAGTCACATCGGAAAAAAAGGTTATCGCCCCTCCCCAGGAAACACCTTCAAATCTGGAGCTTCACATGGGACCGGAAGCCTTGACCATCCTCGACCTGTTTTCACGTGATCCACTTGATTCAGTCAAGAGAGAGAGATCCTGGGGAAATCTCCCAATCCTTAATGAATGGCATCGCCTTTACCCAGAGAAATCAGCGGTCGATTTTCATCAGCAATTCTGGTATACCAGATTGACCTGCCCTGGTGGGGGGAAGTATGTCTGGAATGAGGAGTACAAAACCTTTGAGTCCACCGTTTATGGACACCCAGGTCAGCCCAAAACACCGGAGGATTCGTCTTCATTATTGAATGCATTTGAACAAGTCAATGCTTCCCTGGTGTTCGAGGAAGATGGACTTCGCAGCCGGTGTGAGCTTAAGCGGAAACCTATTCAGTAATATCGTGCACGATTCGAGAGCGCCGATCAGGAGGCCATCATCATGCTTTGTCCAGCCTGTAAGAAACCATTGATCACCGGGCATGACCATTGTATTTACTGTAACCAGGATGTAACTCTGTTCCAGTCCCTTCAGCGGGCCAGGCAGGAACTGCTGCAGGCGAAACGTCAGTCACAATCACTCTCCGATTCATTGGCCGGCCTCGAACAACGCTTTGAAGACCTGGAAGAGGTTGTGGTCAGTCAAGTAAACACCACCGGGTCAAGATCAGAAGAGCTCGAGACACCTGGTATTCCGATCATGGACGAACCCCAAGTGGAATCCCAGACACCAGATACCTCTCCAAAAACTTCACCAAAACCGTCAGTCGAGGAAATTCCTTCCCATCTGCCATTCCCTGAATGTTTTCCCTCCGGTAAATCTCCGGCCTTTCCAGATAACCAGGCCGAACTCTGGTTTGGTCAGAAATGGCTGCTCATCGCCGGGGTCACCATCATGGTGCTTGGGATCGCTTTTTTTCTGAAATACTCCTTTGACCGCAATTGGATCACTCCAGTGGGAAGGGTCGGAATGGCCTACCTCGCCGGGGTTGGATGCCTGGCACTGGGTGAGTTTTCACGCCGTAAGAGCCTGGAGATGTTCGGTCTCAATCTTATCGGAGGAGGGTTGGCTGTATTCTATGCCGCCACCTTTACGGGGTACAACATTTACCATCTCCTCTCTCAGCCAGTTGCATTTCTGATGATGGTTATGGTAACCGCTCTCGCTGGTACGCTGTCCCTGATTTATGACACCAAGTGGCTGGCTGTTCTGGGCCTGATCGGTGGGTTTGCCACACCGATGGTGATCGGGTCCGAGGAATCCAGTGAGATGGCGCTGATGTCTTACATGACCATTCTCAACGCGGGAATTCTTTCAATAGCCTTTGTGAAACGCTGGAACCTGTTGAATAACCTGGGTTTCGGTTGCACATGGCTTCTTTTCAGTGCCTGGGTATTTGAAAACTACAATAAAGAGGCTTTCTGGCTGACCCTTTTCTTCCTGAATCTCTTCTTCCTTATTTACACCCTGGTGCCTTTTGGTTATTACTTTATCAGCCAGAGCCGCGCGAAGGTGGCCGAGTTTTCGATCACCCTTCCCAATACCTTTATCGCTTTCGGATTCACCTTTGCCCTCATCACCGACTACAGTGATTCACGTCATTGGGCGGCTTTGGCTTCCCTCAGTTATGCCGCTCTCTTTCTTTTTATGTCCAACTTCCTTTATCGTCGTTCCCCGGATAATCTGGCGGCGATGGTCATGCTTCTCGGGAAAGCTTCGATCCTGCTTTTCCTTACTGTACCAATTCTCTTCTCGGGTCACTGGATAACCTTTTTCTGGGCAGCTGAGGCTGTGACTGTCCTCTGGGCCTCAACAAAACTGAATAATCGGTGGCTTCTCGCGGGGTCGCTTTTCGTCATGGGAGCCTGCCTGGTGAAATTCTTCTTCCATGATTATGGGAGCATTTTCGGGTTATCGGATTCCTCATTTTCTTTTTATAATGGTTACACCTATCTCATTCTCGAACGCTTGCTCACAACGATCTCAGTACTCGCGGCATTCTTCCTGTTTCCATGGCTCTTACAGAAAGATACATCCCTTCTGAAGACACAACGGGAACAAATTATCAGCCTTCTTTATGCCGCATTCGGGTTGCTTCTCTTTATCTGTCTGAATTTCGAGGTTTCTGCCTTCTTTCATGACTGTGCTCCACAGGCTCGATTGGCTTCTCTCTCGGTTCTGTGGGCGCTCTTTTCAATTGGATTGATGATCCTTGGATTCATCATGAACCAGCGCAATATGCGCCATGCCTCGATCGGCCTGTTTGCTCTGACCGCGCTAAAGGTTCTTTTCCAGGACATGGCTGATGTGGCTACACCTTATCGAATCCTGTCACTGATCGTACTTGGACTTCTTTTGATTGGCGCTTCTTTCCTCTATCATCAATTCTCATCAAGGATCCTCGAAAAACTCCAGAATGAAGAGGATCAAGTCTCATGAGGCCACTTAGAACAGTTAAAATCAGTCTAATTATTATCTTTTCCCTTCTGACGGGATTTATGTTCATATCCCCAATACAGGCATTGGGCCCTCAGGATTTTCAATGGATGGCAAGGCTGGTTGGGGAAGTTAGAAACGGGGAAGCCGCACGGGTCCCACTCTCAGCGACAATTATTTCCAAAACCCACTCCAGGTTCCGGGATTTGCGCCTGTTCAATTCCAAGGGAGTTGAGATCCCCTACGTTATTTATGAGGATTACATACCCGCGGTTCCAGAAAAAACTGTTTCCCTCACGGTGAAAGAATTTATCGACTCTGAAACATCTGAGATTTTTATCCTGAAGAAAGCACAACATTCAGAGAAGATCGACTCCATGGAATTGCAGACATCCGCAAGAGACTTCAAGAAAAATGTTCTTGTTGAGGCAAGTACCGATACCCATTCATGGTCCCCCCTGGCTCAAGATGTCATTTTTGATTTCTCTTCCCATGTCAACCTGAGAAAAACAACCTTCCCTATACCGGAAACAGATTCACTTTATTACAGAATCACTATTGAAAAATCGGATGCGAAACCAACTGAGTCCGATCCAATCCATCTACAATACCGGGACCTGATATTCTCAACCCAGGACAATCATACGCAACGATTTAAAGTGGATAGTTTTACCGGACATAGCGTTGGCCGCGAACATGAATTACGGACTGTGGATTCCATCTCAATAAATCAACCTCAGTCGTTTACTGACAAAGATGGGAATAGTCTCATTCATCTTGGTGAAATCAACCTTCCTCTTGCTATTATTTCATTTGTTGTGGAAGACACCTATTTCTACAGACCTGTAGAAGTTCAAGTCAATCATACTCGCGATGACGATGCCTTTCGGACAATCTTTCATGGAATCATCCACCAGATTCCGGGGGAGTCTCAGGGATGTCTCGACCTCAAAGTCGATATGGAACAAACACCATTGATACGACTGATTATAAGGAATGGAGATAATCCTCCGCTTACGATACACAAAATTAACCTTGTCTGGAATCGAAGGGTCCTATATTTTCACCCACGCGAAGGTGAAACCTATTCGTTGACCTTCGGAAATAAAACGATACCTCAACCGAATTATGAGACAGCCCACCTGATCCCCAACGATGTTCTGAATCTGAGAAAGCTCACCGAATGGACTATTGCCGAAATCAGCAACAATCCCTCCTATTCACCAGGTTTGGATGAAATCGGGCACCGGAATATTCAGGAATGGGTATTGAATGCGGCAGTTATCCTTCTCTTGACAGGATTGGCATATTGGGGCGTGGTACTCCTGAACCGGATTTCGCGTACTGAATAGAATTGGTTTTTCCTTTCTGAGATGGGCTATTGCGGATTCCATTTGAGATGCCTATCCAGAAAATCAAAGGTTCCTACTCCATGGATCGTGTGAGGTCCTTTGAAGAACTCAATGGTTGTCAGGTCTCCGATTCCCAAGGCATCATAGAGGCGTTTGGTCTTGGCATACTCATAAGCAACCCACTCATCTGGAGCGACACCATCATCATGTCCGCGCTCGACCATGAAGGGTCGTGGACATATTAGACCGCTGAGTTCACTGTAGTTGAAAGTCATCCCCAGGTTAAACTCCGGCATCTCATATTCTGGTGTAAACATGTAACTGTAGGGACTGTCCACTGAAACATTTTTCCAGATCCATTCATTGAAATCTCCTGAGCAGATTGAAAGGCAGTAACCATCGAGCAGTGCGGGCACACGCATGGCTGTTTTGCCTCCATAGGATAGTCCATAGAAAGCAATCCGTTGAGGATCCACATAGGGCTGTGTGGAAAGGAACTCAAGGATTCTCTGGTGCTGGCGGACAATAAATGAGAAAAGGGAGAGTTTAAGGGGATTGGCTTTCCTCTGAATCTCACGGAATCGGTTCCCCCCGATATAAGGATTTTGTGGAGAAAAGGTCACATATCCCTTTTCGGTTAGATTACAGGCAAACCGGTGATAGAAGGGATTGTCCTCCCTGGGATCGGCGACATCCTGGGGACGCCCCTCCAAGCCATGTTGACAGACAACAACAGGTCTCCTTTCACCAGCTTCAATATCTTTCGGAATCAGCAATATTCCATATGCAATCACATCTTGATAGACATCAAGCAACACTTCATAGCCTCTGTACTTGGGTTGGTCATATACAAGCCTTGTACGAGGATAGAGGGGTATACCTGGTTCCGGCAATTTTCCTATGATTTCCTCCCAGAAGTGATCTCGAAGATTCCGGGTTGACTGCTTCCAGGTTTCCACGGATGAACGATCAGCTCCAGTCCAGAACCTGGCTCTTACATTCGGGCTGTCGCGCATGAGTTTCTGAGTATACTCGACCATTTTTTCGAAATGATGCTGACGTGCCAGGGGTGGAAGTTCCGCTTGAGATGGCAATGCCGGTGATGACTGGTTTATCAAAATCGATGGAACAAGCGAGGACATAAAACTCTGAGCAAAGTCCTCGGACCAGGCTTCACCATCTTGAGGATGGATCATGGAGATTGAATGGGAAGGGAGACCTTTCGTGAGCTGCCTTGCACGTTCCACTTCAGCCAGAACCTCATTAGTGGAAGGTGTGATGATCTCTCCGGGCGCCGCACCACCCAGCCCTTCTATTTCGGGTGGTCCCTTTATTATGGGGTGATTGGATGACTCAATGATCAGGGGTCTTGGATGGATAAGCGATGCAATTTCAGCATCTCCAAATTCCTTGAGGAGGCTCCAGACATTGCGGTAAATGGGTTCACGCCAAAGAGACTCTCTTGGTCCAAAATAGCCGGAAACCCCTGCCGACTTGATCCTTGTGTCAAGTGCTGCTGCATAGAATGCGAGCAAGCCTCCCTCTCCGTAACCTATCACACCTGTGGGAAGATGATTCCGGTCAAACCAATCGACTGCCGCCAATATCTCCTGGATTTCCAGACCAATCACATGGGTTCCCATCTCAAAGGCTGCACGGTAGATGAACTCCCGATGCGGCATGTTGGTCATACGGATATTCGGATTTCCTGAGAAGGTGCAGTCACGGTCGATCAGGAGTGGAACCAGGACATTGCACCCACTCGCAGCAAGATTGACTGCAGTCCTCCAGCCCGGACCGCCTTGAAGCTCCGGTTTCTCATCACAGTCAGGAAGGATGATCACATTGGCCAGTGGTTCTTTTTCAGGACGGAACAACCAGCCTGCTCCATCCAATCCGGGCAAGACACTCCACTCCACATACATTACATGACTGTTTCCTATATTCAGAACCTGAGTTGAACTGTGCAGCGTAGCGACCGTTTTCATTTCAGGAGGGAGACGTTCCCCATTTACCCCGAGAATTTCCTGAAGCCTTTTCCGATTGGGTTCCACTGAAACCAAATAAGCATCGATGGATGACATATCACGATTCCAGTATTTCTCCCGCAAGGTGACAGATGATTTTATTTCCCGGTCCAGATAGCGATGGATTCCCTCCACCATTTCGCTCGCAAGGTCACCCTCAAAAACAAGGGGATCCGTTCCCTGTAGTGGCTCCAAGGAGAATGCGGAAATCGATGTGAGGAGAATCAGTGAAAGAAAGGGTGTTGATCGCATGGACAAATGACTCCTCATCTGAGGAATGTTATGATTTCTTTTGTGAATTGAAATTGTTTCAGGGATTATGGATTTGGTAGGGGGTCATTGGCAAGGGGCAATCGGCATACCCTGGTCACCGCCCACCATGGACCGGTCGATCGTCCAAATAATGCAGTCCAGTACCAGGCGGAAACATCTGGCCAGGATTGACCGTGGTCATCATAGATTCTTTCGTGGACCAAAAGGGTCTCATTGCTTTTTGAAGCTTTAAAGACTCCCCAATAGGATCGATCCGGATCCTCTTTCAGAGGAAGAGGATGAATCTGATATCCACTTCCCCGAAAACAATCGACGGCTGGATGCAGCAGCCGTGTTGGCTGTACCACCCAGCGAATGATCCATTCGTTCTCACCATCCGAGAATCGACCGATCTTTCCTGGAAAAAGTTTTGCAAAGGACTCCTCTTGAGACTGGAGTGGAACCGCACGAAGAGGATGAGCCGAGATGTCTTCCGGCCAACCGGGAAAGAGATGGCTTCCATTCCCAGACGTTTCACCCTCAGGCCAGAATGGGACCCAAAAAGACACCAGGCAAGCGATCAGGAAGAGGAAATTTCGGTGCATAATCCTGTATCCCCAAAAAATCTCACAATTCCTATCATGACCAATCCCATGAAAGCAAATATCACCAGTCCAGTCATATCATGCATGCCCTGAACCCGTTGAAATGGCAGGACCTCCAGGAGAAGCAGCGAAGTAGTTCTCAAGGAGTTCGCCAGGATCACCAGTCCAATGGAAATACTGAATATCGCCACTACAGCCATTGTCCTCAAACGATAGATACAAGCCAGGCTGAATGTAAGGAAAAGGCCAGTCCAGAGCATCTTGATCCCACTGCAGGGAGCATCAATGGAAATGACTACATCGCCCCATCTCAGGCTGGTCCCCTCCTGGACGACAGGATATCCAGCCAGACCCAAAATGGGGAGCGCAATGGTGCCACTCAGCACACGCATCGGGTATCCAAGATAGAACTGAAGCGAAGAAACCACCGGTAAGGAAAGCAGCAGAAGCCCTGTAAATGCAAGGTGAAAACGTATCCCCATGATGAGTGAACTCAGGGTGAAAGATAATGCAGTCACCGCCAGTGCAGCCCGGACCATGGGCGGGCTGAAAGGATAGGTGAAAGCATAAAAAAACAGCAGAATAGCAGAAGGGATCAGATCGGTCTTCATCATCCTGCCCTGCCATTCTCTCATGACCACAACTAAAGCAGCAATGAACGCGAGAATCCCGAGTGGTTCATCAGATCCATCGGTCATCCGCAGAACATACCAGCGCCACACCGGCCAGCAGGTAGCCAGTTGCGCAGTGACCAGCCAACCGGGATGCCTCAGCCCTGCCAGCATTTGCTTCTCCTCTGTTGAGCAACCGCCCATGCCAGGAGCAATAAGACGACTCCGATCAACATCCAAGTCTCTGGTTCGGGTATAGTCGGAATTCCCTGGGCATCAGGAACTTTCAAACCCGCCACCTGGTATTGCTGCTCAGTCTCCAGAACCACCGCCCCCATGAGAGGAGTGACCAGTTTGTAAGACGAAGCCATGGAGACCTCCCGTGAGGCACTTTCCGGTGAAGCTTTGGCGCGTATGCTTTCAATCTGGTCCTTGGCCCACAGGCGTACCAGGTGCATGGAGGTTTCCTGTCCCAGATCCGGCTCAACGGCAGTACTTGAGGCGATCTTTTCACGGTGGACCTGCAGCATTTCCTTTTTTCCGCTCCATCGCTGGAAGAGATGTGTGAGATCCTCAAGAGATCCTTCCATCCTTTCCAGGGAGGTTACCTGGGGTATGCCATCCAGCTTTTCCATTACTTTATCCGGTCCAAGAGCTAACTGAAGCGAGAGGAGCATTGGTCCATCGGCACGTCGCTCCCATTTCTGGACCAGGACTTCAGTGCTGGTCAGGAGGACTGGTTGCGGACCATGAATCCAGAGGATCACCGAACCGGGTTTCGCGGAAGCGATGTCCCAGGCCTTGTTGAGCGCCTCGATATTGTCGCAACCACCCTTGAAGGACAGGGATGGGAGTTTTGCCGAGATCAGACTGCGTGCCTGTTCACCGTTCACCGGGTTCGGTTCAAACACTTCAACTTTGTCCCTTCCGGCATGGATCATCATCAACTCAATTTCCGGAGGAAAAGCTGCAAGAGCTTCGACAACTGGTTGGACCCAGGGTTGCAACGAAATGGACCCATCCAAAACCAATACTACGCGTGCGGGAACAGGGACACTGCCCATTTTGATGGACTGTTGGATATGTGATCCATCATTCGCAACCAAATCCGGTGCCCACGTAATGACTACCCCCGGATCGCGGACTGCACAGAGAACTCCTTCACTGGAATTGATGTCAGCATTGGAGAGAGAACCGCGCAAGGCATAGAGATCTGGTTTCGGATTTTCAGTCAGGAAAGATTTGGAACCGTTTTGGATGGGCTGTCTGGACTCCACCCAGACCGAGTGTTGAAAATCCTTATCAATCCTGAAGTTCTTTTCAGAAAAATAGGGAAGTTTCAGGAGAGCATTGGTGTTATCTTTTAAGACCAGGGGGAAGGTCATCCCCACGCGAATCTTCATGACACCCCCATTCGGAGGGACCGGGAAACACTGGAAGGCCACACGGTCATTTCCTGATGTGGTCACCAGGACAGGATCGCGGCGGCGTCGAACCACCTGCCGGTATGCCTGACGGGTCTTGGCTCTCGATCCAAAGGCCGCTTCACGTTCCTCTCCATTCACCCACAGAGTGAGCCGTGAGACTACTCCACCAGGTGGGAGAACAATCTGCCCACGCGCCTCCTGTTGCCAAGCTGCATCATTTTTGAATTCGAGGATCCATTCGAGGTAACCCAGCGCAGCATTTGGAGCGACTGATCCATCCATGCGGGAGGTCAATAGAGAGACACCTCTGGCGATGGAACCGGTGAAAAACTCACCCCGGTCCGGGTCTGACTCAAATTCCCGAAAGATTCCCTCCCCCTTGAATAACTTGTCTGGCCGTGGGAACGCATTAAAAGGTTGACCTGTGACACGAAACACGATTTCACGGACTTGCTGGGGGCTGGCTGGATGCATTCCTGTCCATAAACCACCCATGGGATCCATGATTCCCCGGAATCCAGCTCTTTGATAACAGGAGGCGATCATGACATTCTCGCTCCCGAACCTTTCCAGGAAAGCCAATCCCCTTCTTTGTGTCTCCAGTTGATTGGATGCCGCCATATTCAGACCCACACGAGTGAGTGTCGTGGGTAGTGCCAGCGCTGCCAATAATGCAAATCCAACACAGGCTCCTCCCCATAACCCGGGCAAATTGCACCCCATCGTTTGCCGCAACGAGGAAGACATCCATCTCCGCAACCAGAGAGCCATCAGAAGAGACAACAGCGGTGCCAGGGGAAGCAAGCCATATCCCATCATAAGAATGGCTACCACACCAATAGGGACCATCGGAATGAATACCAGCGTGTAAAAGAACGCGATCCCAATGGCGATTCCATTCAACCACCCAAGGGCTTTCAGCCGGTTTCCTGTCAGAGGGTTATCTGCCAAGATCCAGATCACCAGATTCGCTAACGGAACTACAAGTATCAACAAGCCATGCCACAGGGTTGGGATGGGATCGACATACACCTCCCCACTCATGCCCGACATGATTTCAACAATCAAAGTAACGATCGGCAGCACCACACCCAGACCGATGACCAGGAAGGATGAGACCCCATACCAGTATGATCTCCTGGGGGGCTTTTTCCTTTCACCATAATCCTCAGACAACATGTCCAAGGTTAACTCCGCATCCAAAACTCCCATCCTTTTCACCACCTCTCTCACATCCCCCTCGGTGATGATGGCGGAGTTCCCCTTTCCCAGCTCCTCCTCGATATGGCGGCGGAGGTCCTCCGCCACCTCACCCGGATCGGCATTCATCGCCTCAACACTCCGCTTCATGAGACTCACATATCGTTGGAAAGCTTTCTCAGCATCTTCAGTCCACTGGATCATGACTCTTCCCCCTCTCCGCGGAGGGCACGGCATCCCTCCAGCAAGGTTTCCAGATACGACATCATTTGTTCAGCATTCTTTTCCCCTTGCGGGGTCAACGAATAGTATTTCCGGGCGGGTCCCTCCGCAGATTCCACCAGACGGGTCTTCACTAATCCTTGTAAGCGTAAACGGGAAAGGAGCGGATAAATCGTGCCCTCGGTCACTGACATGCCGGTGATTTCATAAAGCGACTTGACCAGGTCATACCCATACCTCTCACCCCCCTTGAGGGCACTGAGGATACAGAGGTCGAGGATGCCCTTGCGGACCTGGGTGATCCAGTTGTCAAGCGCTCCCATTTCACCCTCCCGGTGATGGAGACTACCTTTTATTACAAGGTATATGGCAAAACGAGAGAGGTGTCAAGGAAAAGAGAACAGATCAGATAAACAAATTCACATTCGCTTCATCCGCGGTTCCGAGGTAATTCGTAACACCAGCCACCTCGATCCCATCGATGAGTTCCTCAGCCTTAATCCCCATCACATCCATGGACATCGAGCAGGCCACCATGCGCACCCCCGCAGCACGTGCGCTGGCGATCAGATCAGGTAGCGAGTCGACATTCTTGCTCTTCATCACATGTTTCATCATCGCGGTACCCATACCGCCCATGTTGAGCTTGGAGAGTTTCAGACGGTTCGGACCTTTGGGCATCATCATCCCGAACATCCTGTCGAGGAAACCCTTGCTCACCTGGGGCGGATTCTCCTTGCGCAGCACATTCAGCCCCCAGAAAGTGAAGAAGATGGTCACCGCGTTGCCCATCGCGGCAGCTCCATTGGCGATCACAAAGGTGGCCAGCACACGGTCCAGGTCATTGGAGAAACAGATCAGTGTTTTCCCCTTTCGATTTACAGCAGGCGCGGAGGATGTCTGGGCGAAGGTCTGAGGTTCCGCCTTGGCAATGCGCGCCAGATAAGCCTTCCCTTGTGGTTTCACCTCCAACAGGGTGTTCCCAGTCCTTGAGCACCACATGGGGATATCCGCCGCGAAACCAGGATCAGTGGCGGTGACCTCGAGGACCTGACCGGAGGTCATCCGGTCGATGGCCTGTTTCACCTGCACCATCGGGCCAGGACATTGAAGTCCAGAGACATCCAGCTTGATCGGGGGAGTGGGGGGATTCATAGATTCGCTCCTTGATTGAGGGGGTGCAGAAGGTGTCTCCGCTCCTGCGGAACAACCCGGGGTGCAGATGGATCCACTCAGGCGGGTCTGAAACCAGCACCAGGTCTTGTAACCGCCATTCAGGTTGCGGACACGGTATCCCTGTTGTGTCAGATAGCGAGACGCCACATACCCGCGCATCCCTACCGCGCAATAAGCCACGATCTCACGGTCCCTGGGGAGTTCTGAATAACGTGACCGGAGCTCATCGACTGGGATGACCACCGCACCTGGCAGTGTTCCAGCCTCTGTCTCCGCTAAGGTCCGGCAGTCGAGGATGAAAGCACCTTCCGGGAGATTGTCGGCCTCCACAGTTTTGACATCGCCACGGAGGATATTCGCAGCTGTAAAGCCCGCTATGTTCACCGGATGCTTGGCCCCTCCCCATTGGGGGGAATAAGCCAGCTCCAGGTGCTCCAGGTCTTCCACGGTCATCCCCGCGCGCTGGGCAGTGGCAAGGGTGTTGATGACCGGTTCGACACCTTCAGCCCCGATGACCTGGGCACCATAAATCTGTCCCTCGGGACTGAAGAGAAGCTTGATACTGACCGGCTTGGCATTGGGGTAGTAGGCGGGGTGCGAATTGGGATGCACAAAAACCCGGTGATAGGGGAGACCGAGAGACTTGAGACGTTTTTCGCTGGCGCCGGTTGAGGCTGCGGCCAGATTGAAGATCTTCACAATGGCGGTACCTTGTGTTTTCCGGTATGAAGCACTCCGTCCGGCCAGAACATCGGCTACGATCCGTCCCTGGCGGTTTGCGGGCCCGGCCAGAGGCACGGGGAGCTGTTGACTGGATACGAGATCCACGGTTTCCACCACATCCCCCACGGCAAAGATGCTGGGATCACTGGTACGCATGTGTTCATCCACAACGATGTGTCCACGCGGACCAAGGTTCAAACCGGCCTCAGCAGCTAAAGCGGAGTTCGGTTTCACTCCCACGCAGAGGCAGACGAAGTCAGCTTCGAGGGTTCCACCGCTCGCGAGGCGGACTCTTTTGTCCTCGATGGCGGTAACTGTTTCCTTGAGATGGACCTCCACCCCATTGAGACGAAGTTCCTGAAGGATGGGCTGAGTCATTTCCCAATCCATGGGTGGCATGACCTGATCAAGAAGCTCCACCAGGTGAACCTTGAGCCCACGGTGGCGCAGGTTTTCCACCAGTTCCAAACCGATGAAACCACCACCCACCACACAGACACTTTTCGCGGATGCAGCTGCACGATGAATTCCATCCATGTCCTGGAGATTATTGAGCACAAAGACATTTTCACGGTCTGCGCCAACGAGATTGGGACGGATCGGAGATGCCCCTGTCGAAAGAACCAGGGAATCGTAGGACTGCCAACGGCTCTGACCCGAGACAAGGTCAAGCACCTCCACCTGCTTTCTGTCCCGGTCGATCCGGGTCACCCGGTGACGGACATGGATTTCAAGACCATATCGATTCTTCAACCCCTGGGGGGTTTGGACCAGCATTTTCCTGCGGTCCTCGATGATACCCCCCACGTAATAGGGCATCCCACAGTTGGCGAAGGAGACATCCGTTCCCTGCTCGAAGACTGTCACCTCGATGGAGTCATCGAGTCTCTTCAATCGTGCCGCACAGCTCATTCCTCCCGCGACACCACCCACGATGATCACACGTTTTGCCATATACCCATTCTCCTGTTTCAATCTATCCTGCCTTTTATCCGCAGGCCTAAGCTGAGAGTTCACTCAAGTTTTTGACCAACTCCTCCAAGAGGTGCTGGCGCTCACCTTTTTTGAGGAGAGCCTCATCCAGGCAACCCTGGATATGCTGTTCCAGCATGACCTTCTGGAGGGACCTGAGCGCTCCTGAGGCAGCACCGACCTGTTTGAGGATCTCGAAGCACCCTCGTCCCTCCTCGATCATCTTTTTAACTCCACGCACCTGCCCCTCAATCCGATTGAGGCGGTCGAGGACTTTCTGCATGACTTCCGGATCACATTGATTCATCATTTATACCCATACCCTGTATGAGTATATTACTCAGGGCATGAAACAAGTCAAGGGGAATCCATCTCTGGTTCCCCAAGCCTTGTGCCGGGTGAATCGATTACTGTTCAGTCAACCGGTTTGAGGCATCAAGATCGATGTTCGAGAACCCCTCTGAGCCTCGGTGAAAGAGATTCCCCTGAATGAGGATGTTCTCCGGGATGGGTTGCTTTTCGCGTTCGACCCAGATGGCGTATCTGAAGCGAGGGGGGACCACCTCGGGCTTGCCATCCACGATGACCTTGTCCCTGCCATTGTCATAAACCACATTCCCCTGGATCAGCACATCACGCAGAGGTGGATTCTCCGGAAGTTGTCCGCCCTGGAGGGAGATCGCATTGCAGGTATGGTTTCCACGGCCCTCCCAGTTCCAGTACTGATCTCCAAACCCGAATTCGGTGATGATGTTGTTCGTGACAATGGTGCCCCCATCGGTGTTGGCCGCCCTGGCTTCCTGACCCTCCCGGGCAGCTTCAGCGGCATGAGATCCCGCACCCGGCATCAGGAGGATTCCCCACAGGTCCACACGGTTGAACTGGTTGTTACTGATGAGCACATGCCGCGAACCATGCATCGCTTTCATCCCGATCATGGAGTTCCTGATGATGTTGTTGGTGACCGTGATGTAGTCGGAGTGAATGTCGATTCCCTGGGCGGGATTCTCGATGTAATTCCCGTTCAGGATGGTGTGGTGCGAGTCACCCAGGCCTGTCACGAGGATTCCCGAACCCTGATGCCAGTTATTGGTGTACCTGGTTTCAAACAGGTCCCTGGGAGTAAATGGCCCTGGCTCCTTTGGCATGATTGTCACCTCGCCGAGGTGGTACTTTTCCTTGTTTTCCCTGGTGGGAAGGAATGTCTTATCCACAATCCGGTTCCCTTCGATCAGGGTCCCGTTGCTGTAGCGGACGATGATCCCGGTTCCATCGATGCACTTGAAGGCATAGCCGGACCTCGGATCATCCGTCCGATCATCAACAGTGATGGTTTTGTAGTTCTCCACCAGGCATCCACGAATGGTACAATCCTCGCTGTCACGCAGCACAATAGCGCCTGCCTTGCTGCGGTGATCGATGACCTTGAGGTCAACCATTTCCACATTTTTCGAGCCAACCGCAACAATGCCCTCCTGGGTGGAATCCATCTTCCCCTCCGGACGGGTCAAAGTGAGTCCTTCGATCCGGACACGGGAGGTGCCATCGATGCGGATGATGGTGGTTTCCGGGTTGGTCTGAATGATGCGCCCGTAACCATACAAGCCCGTTCCCTCCTTATCGATGAGCAAGGACTGGGAAAGTTCGTAGTCTCCCGGGGGGACCATGATCATCTTCCCGGGGTTTGCATCGATGGCAGCCTGAAGCGATGGGTAGGAGGAAGCCAGGATTAGGCCATTTTCAGAAAACGCTTTCTCGGTTCCTCCCAGAAACAGAGAGGCGGCACTTAAAACAACCAAGCACAACGAACGGGTATGGGTCATGATTGATTTCCTCTTTTTTCTTTGGACCAAAACATTTCCTCATAGTGTCACACGGAGAAAGGCCCCGCCCCTGCTCCAGGTGATCACCCTGTTCAAGGTTGGATATCCGTATTGCACACACCAAACTCTCCCGGATGGAAGATGTTGGTATTGAAGTGGAGGTTCTGGGGTTGCCAGCGGTCGGTGGCGATGTAGACCGCATACTTGTATCTGGGCTTCACCTCCTCGGATTTCCCATCGATCGGCTGCTCATCCAGCGTGGTGTTGTAGACCACATTCCCCATGATGGCGACATCCCGGAGAGGAGGGTTGTAGGTCTTCTGGGCACTGAGCAACGCAATCGGGCAACAATGAGAACCTGGCCCATCGTATTTCCAGTTCCAGTAGGCATGCCCATAACCGAAATCGGAAATGATGTTGTTTGCCACCACTGTCCCTCCATCCACATTGGGCTCCTTGGCGGGCGTATCGCCGGATGCCTGCTCCGCGGCGTGGGAGATGGTTCCCGGCATCAGCATGATGCTCCAGATATCATTCTTCGAGAAATGGTTGCCCGTGATGATCACATTACGTGAGCCATGCATGGCCTTCATTCCCAAGAAGGCGTTGTCGATGACATTGGCGGAGATGATGGCGTGATCGGAGTGGTTGTCGATGCCTTGCGCGGCATTCTCAATGTGATTGCCGATCATCCTTGTGAAATCGCTCTGCCCCCCGACCTGGATGGCCGCCCCCTGGTGCCAGGCTGGGAAATACTTGGCATTCCAATACTCCTCATCGATGAGGGCACCCCGCTTTTCATTGTGTTTGAAGATGGTTCCCAGGTCATGCTTCTGTTTCACCTCGGGGGTTGGCAGCAGTTCCTCCTCGATGATCTGGTTCTCGGACAGCAGTGTTCCATGGCACCCCAGGACCTGGATGCCGGTTCCATCGATACATTTGAAAGCATACCCCAGGTCCGGGTTGCCGGTACGGTCATCGACCGAAAGGGTCATGTAGTTTCGGATCAGACAGTCCTGGATACGGCAGTTGGTGCTGTCTTTGACCAGGATCGAAGCGGAACGCGAACGGTTCGCGATCACGCTCACATCATCGATGTGGAGGCGAGTGCATTCGACAGCTCTTATCCCCTCCACTTCGCTGTCCTGGCTCCCTTCCTTGCGGGTCAGTGTGATCCCCTGGATACACACATCCCGGGTCTTTTCAATAACCAGGATCGGCTCCCCGGGTTCAGCCTGAATGATCCGCCCGGTCCCGGCCAGACCGGTTCCATCGGTGGAGATTTCCAGGTGCCGGGTAATGAGGTGATCCCCCGGCGGAACGAAGAGAATTTTTCCGGGGTTGCTATTGATGGCCTCCTGAATGGAGGGATACCCCCCAATCGAGATGAGGCCTTCGTTGGGGGCGGCATCCGGGGCACATTCCGTACACATCGCGCGTAACAGAACAAAAAGGCAGACAATGAACCTGACACAGAACACAACACCATCCTCCTTCCATGTTTTTTGGGGTATCGTCACAGGCAACACATTCGAAAAAGGGACCCGCTCCTTTCTTGCGAATGGCAGGGGGAAATGGGTGAATTTTGAGAAAACGTTTTATAATGCCCCGGAGAACTTGTCTATCCCCCTCACCCAAAGAGATCATACCCTGTCGGAAGGTCCAAAACTGGATCACCAGGGGGAGCCAAACCTGTGACATCCATGGTCAATCCCATGGACAAGGCAAGCGGATGACTGGACAGAAAGCTGTGTGGCCGGTAGGCTCATGATGAGGTACAAAAAAACTCAAATTCTTTGGAAAAAGGAGTATGAAACATGAGAGTAATCGGGAAGGTTGCATTAGTGTTTCTCTCCCTCCAGCTCGCTCTTGGCATCTTTGTTCAAAACGCCTTCGCGGATGACTGGGGGTTCTTTGTCTCACCCGGGTCCTGGGGAATCAGCTACAACTCGGGTCATAGCAATCGCTACTATGTTCCCCCACCGGGGTATGCCGCTCCACCGCCTGTCATTTACCATCCAGCGTATCCTCCCTCACCCTATTACCCGGTGTACAATCCCAATCCTGTCGTCCGGCGGGATGTGAGTGGGGGTGGTTACTATGCCCCTGATGGCACCTGGCATTCCGAGACCAAGGTGGAAGACCGCCGGGCTTCCTATTATTCCCCGGGACGTAACCAGGCGATCACTCCCCCGCGGACCACGGTTACTCAGCAATATGGTCCGGATGGTTCCCTGATCAGTTCCGAAAAGACTTCCTGGATTGGTGCCGATGGCCGTCCGCACAGCACCACCATCGACCGAGTCACCACACAGGATATCTGGGGGAACACACACACCGATACGCATGTCACTCTCAAAAAGAAGCCTGCGAGTACAGGTGGAGAGGGATCATCTGGCGGGGCAGCCCAAAGCAGTCCCCAGGCATCCCCGGAACAGGGAAAGTGAATGATTGAATAGAGGCATCAGCCCTCTACATCCAACTTATTACTCAAGGAGACTGAGTCATGAAGAGACTGTGGCTGTGTGTCGTGCCGCTGGTGGTGTGTGCCTTTCTTTCGGCCGTGAACGCGGAAGAAAAACAGGACAAGGAAGCGATTCAGAAAACCATCGAGTCGTATATGGAAGCCTTTAACAAGGGAGATGCCAAGGCCCTCGCCGCCCACTGGGCGGAGAATGGAGACTATATCAACGCGATGGGCCAACAGATCAAGGGCCGCGAGGCAATCCAGAAGGAATACGAGGCTTTCTTCGCCAGGGCCCAGCAACCCTCGCTGGAGATCACCATCAATTCTATTTACTTTGCCAACGACGACCTGGTCATCGAGGATGGGATCCGCGAGGTAACGACGGCCCCCAACCGTCCCGCCACGCGCATCCGTTACACCCTGATCCATGTCAAAAAGGATGGCAAGTGGCTGGTACAGAGTGTCCGCGATGCAGTCGCTTTTGAGCCCTCCAACTACGAACACCTCAAGGGGATGGAGTGGACCATCGGGACATGGGTTGATGAAGATGAGAGTGGAGCAGTCATCCAGAGTTCCTGCATGTGGTCCGAGAACCGGAACTTCATCATCCGCAATTTCTCCACAACGCTGGATGGGGAGGTTCTTATCAGCGGAACTCAGTGGCTGGGCTGGGATGCGGTAAAAAAGGAAATCCACTCCTGGTTATTTGATTCGAAAGGTTCCATCGGAGAGGGAACCTGGGTCCAGGATGGCAACAAGTGGATCATCCAGGCGGAGACCAAGTTGATGAGTGGCAAGGTAGTCAAGGAAACCCACATCATCACTCAGGTCGATGCCGACACCATCCAGTGGGAGAGCAAGAACAGAACCCTGGATGGGGTGCCTCTGCCGGACACCAAGGAAGTCACAGTCAGACGCCAAAAGTAGGGTTTATTGCCGGGGAGGTTTCCTTGCGGGGAAACCTCCCCTGATCGATTTCCTTGCCCCCTCTGTTTTTCCTTCCCCCTCTGTTTTCAAAAGCCCTCCAGGTGAGTTAACCTCATTTCCATGCGCCTTATGGTGGTGTGTTGGCTTCCGCTGGATCCGGTGGACTCGGGCTACAAGAGCCGTGTACTGGGACTCTATACCCCGATGTCCGGCCTCTGTGATCTCCTGTTGGTCAGTCCGTCCCCGGGGCCGGACGGGCTGATGTGGAAACCGGTGGGGTCGCCTGAGCCATTGTCTTCAGCGGGATCTGTCAAAAGGACCTTCACCCGTGCCTTTCGTGAGGATGTGAGCAAACAGGCCTGGGAATTCCAACCCGATTTCGTGATCGCCGAGGGAGTGTGGGCCGGGCCGGCCGCCAGAAAGGCTGCGGAATTACTCAAGGTCCCTTTGGGGATTGTGGTCACCCCGATTGAGATCCTGGCCCCCCGGCGGGTGTATCCACCCCCCATCCCCCAGTTGCTGTGGATGTATGAAAAAACTGTCTACCGCCATGCCGACCGTCTGTTTGTCTCCTCGGTGGAACAGGCGGTTCACCTCCAGAAAGGGCTGCTTCCCCATCCCCCCCGGATCAGTGTTG